>NZ_SLKM01000228.1:0-6171 GCF_007134575.1 Natronospira sp. | reverse complement strand
GGCCGCTTTTGAATTTTTAAACCGACTCATGCAAACCACACTCGCGCTTGAGCCCAAAGAAGCGCGTGGCTTCCTTGCTGCCTGCTTCCTGCAATGAACGGGTCGTGTGCCAATCGCCGATGCTCACATAGCCCTGTTCCCAGAGGGGGTGGTAAGGCAGTTCATGGCGGTTGAGATAGGCGTGCACGTCCCTGTCCGTCCAGTCCAGGATGGGGTGAAACTTGATGCGGCCGTTGCGGTACTGGGCGAGCGGCAGCTTCTCCCGGCTGCTGGCCTGGTCGCGACGGATGCCGGAGAACCAGGTGCCGGCACTCAACTCGCGCAAGGCCCGCTGCATGGGCTCGACCTTGTTCTCCTGGTTGTAGGCCTCGATCCCATCCCTGCCCTGCTCCCAGCGCTTGCCGTGACGCGCTTCCTGCCAGGCGGCGCTGAATCGGGGACGGTAGACATGCAGATTCAGATCCAGGCGCTGGGTGAGCCTGTCCACGAAACGGTAGGTTTCCGGAAAGTGATAGCCGGTGTCGATGAAGATCACCGGGATGTCGGGGCGCTGGCGAGTCACCAGGTGGAGCATGACCGCCGACTGGGCGCCGAAGCTTGAGGCCAATACCTGCCGATGAGGCAGATGGGCCAGGGCCCATGCCACCCGTGCCTCGGCACTGGCCGTCTCCAGATTGTGATTGGCCTGATGCACGAGGGAATACTCAGGTACCAGTGGCGTAATCTTGCTCATGTTCCCTCACCTCCTTGCCGGTGGTGACTGCTGACACAATGCCGATGCGAATCAGAAAATCCCCGAAACCTTCGTTCTCCTCGCTCTCCCGGGCGTAACGCGCGAACAGCATGTCGAGCGTGTTGAGGATGGCGTCCTCATCGGCGTTCTCCCGGTAGATGCGATTGAGGCGGTCGCCGTTGCAGGACGCGCCGAGATGCAGGTTGTAACGGCCTGGCGCCTTGCCGATGAGGCCGATCTCGGCCAGGTAGGGGCGGGCGCAGCCGTTGGGGCAGCCGGTCATGCGAACAGTGATCGGCCGCTGGCCGATGCCGTGCTTGTCCTGCAGGGCCTCGACCTTGTCCAGCAGATCCGGCAGGTAACGCTCCGCTTCGGCCATGGCCAGGGGGCAAGTGGGAAAGGCGACGCAGGCCATGGCCCGCAATCGTGTGGCGGAGACCTTTTCGTGCCGGACCAGGCCGTGCTTTTCCAGCAGCAGGTCGATGTCCAGCTTCTGCTGGACATCAGCACCGGCAATGATGAGGTTCTGGTTGGCCGTGACCCGGAAATGGATATCCGGGTGCTGTTGGGCAAGCTGCCGCAAGCCTTCCATGGCCTCGCCCTTGAGGCGGCCGTTTTCCACGAACAGGGTCAGATGCCAGTGCCCGTCTTCGGCCTCCACCCAACCGTAACGATCGCCGTTGTGATGAAACTGGAAGGGCCGGGTGGGGGCGAGCGCAAAGCGCTGGCGCCAATCCAGCTCCCGCCGGAACCAATCCAGGCCGTGATCCTCGATGGTGTACTTCAGGCGTGAACGCTTGCGGTTCACGCGATTACCGTAGTCGCGCTGGATGCTGATGATGGCTTCGGCCACGGTCACCGCCTGTTCGGGCCGGCAGAAACCGATCACATCCCCAAGACGCGGATGGGTATCGGCCACGTCATGGCTCATGCCCAGGCCACCGCCGACACTGACATTGAAGCCGGCCAGACGGCCCTTCTCGGCAATGGCAATGAAGCCGATGTCATGGGCAAAGACATCCACGTCGTTAACCGGCGGGACCGCCACCGCGATCTTGAACTTGCGTGGCAGATAAGTTGGCCCGTAAAGGGGCTCGTTCTCCCTTTCGCTACCACTGTCCCGGCCCTGCAGCCATATCTCCTGATAAGCCTGGCTTTCGGGCAGCAATTCATTGCTCAGGCGCTCAGCGATGGCCTGGACTTCGGCATGCAATGCGCTTTCCAGGGGATTGGCACTGCACATGACATTGCGGTTCACATCCCCGCAGGCGGCGATGCTGTCGAGAAAGACTTCATCCAGACCACGCACCAGGGGGCGCAGGTCTTCCTTGTAAATGCCATGGAACTGCACCGCCTGGCGGGTGGTGAGGCGGATGGTGCCATTGGCGTAATCCCGGGCGAGGGCATCCAGCTTCAGCCACTGGGCGGGCGTCAACACCCCGCCGGGAATCCGCACCCGCAGCATGTAGGAATACAGCGGCTCGAGTCTGGCCTTGCGGCGTTCGGCCCGCACATCCCGGTCATCCTGCTGATAGATGCCATGGAACTTGATGACCTTGGTATCGCTCTCGGCAATACCTCCCGTGACCTGGTCCTCCAGGCCAATATGGAGGGAGCCGCGCAGGGCCCGGCTTTCGGCCTTGATGGATTCCACTTCGTCGAGCAGCGCTTCACGCTTGTCAGTCATGATCAGTAAACGTCCTTCTGGTAGCGACCTTCACGGCGCAGTTGCTTGAGATAATCGCCGGCGGCGTCCTCGCTCAGGCCGCCCTGCGCCACCAGCACATCGCGAATCGCGGCCTCCACATCCGGGGCCATGCGATTGGCGTCGCCGCAGACATAGATATGGGCGCCGGCTTCCAGCCACTGATGGAACTCGGCGGCCTGCTGGCGGATGCGGTGCTGGACATAGACCTTCTCCGCCTGGTCGCGGGAGAAGGCCAGGGAGAGCTTGTCCAGGGCGCCTGACTTGAGATGGCGCTGCCATTCCAGTTGATAGAGAAAGTCGGTACGCCGATGCTGTTCGCCGAAGAACAGCCAGTTGGAACCGTCATGGCCCAATGCACGACGCTCGGTCACAAAGGCGCGGAAGGGGGCCACACCGGTGCCGGGGCCGATCATGATCACCGGTGCCTGGCCGTCCTCGGGCAGACGGAAGCGGGGGTTTTCCTCCACGAACAGCCTGACCCGATCACCGGCCTCGATGCGGCGGTTGAGATACCAGGAGGCGGTACCTACCCGAAGGCCCTGCTCGGTTTCACCCCCCACGGTGGCCACGGTGAGGTGAATTTCATCCGGGGTGTCGGCGGGGCTGGAGGCAATGGAATACATCCTTGGGGTCAGGCCCCGGAGCAGGCTTACCAGGCGCCGGCCATCCAGCTCGGTCGGCCAGGCCCGCAGTACATCGATCACCTGGTGATCCTTGATCCAGTCACGTAACTGTGTGGCATCGGCCAGCACGGCTTTAAGAGCATCAGCTTGTGCCAGCTCGGCATACTGTTCCAGGAAGGGACGGGACAACTGGGTGAGTTCGCGGTGCCGACCAAGCCAGTCCCGCAGTGACCGGGTCTGGCCCTCATACTCGATAGCTTGCGAGCCGTCCAGCCCCGTGGCGGCCAATACTTCTTCCACCAGGGCCGGGTCGTTGTCGGCCCAGATACCCACCGAGTCACCGGCCTGGTACTGAATGCCGCTGTCTTCGATGGACAACTCGATGTGATGCACGGACTTACCGGACGGGGCCACCGTCAGGGGATGGCTAGCCAGGACCTCCGCTTCGAAGGGCTCCTCCCGGGTCCAGCGGCTGGGAGCTTTGGCCTCGCCCACCAATTGCAGGTGGCTGGGCGCGGCCTCGGCCGGCTCACCGCCGGCCAGTTCACTGAAGCGTTCCAGGGCCTGTTCCCGCCACTGGCGGGCGGCGTTCTCGAAATCCACATCGGCATCCACCCGATCCAGCACGCGCTGGGCGCCGAGATTCTCCAGGGCGGCATCGAAGTCACGGCCGGTCTGGCAGAAATGCTCATAGGAGGAGTCGCCCAGGGCAAAAACGGCGTACTGCAGATCACTCAGCTTAGGCGCCTTGTCCGAGAGCAAGAACTCGTGAAAGTCCTCGGCATCCTCGGGCGGGTCGCCCTCGCCATGGGTGCTGACCACCAGGGTGAGCAACTCCTGCTTGCGGATCTGCTGGGGGCGGACATCGGCCAGGCTGGCCAGCTTCACCGACAGGCCCTTGCCACGGGCATCCTCCGCCAGGGCCTCGGCCACCCGGCGGGCATTGCCGGTTTCCGAGCCGTACCAGATGTTGAGCACCCGACTCGCCCCCGATGCGGCGGCGGCACGGGCCTGCGGGACGGGTACCTCCGCGCCCGGCGCCGCACCGGCAGCCGCCAGGCCGGCCAGATAACCGGAGGCCCAGATCTTCTCCCGCTCATCAAGCTCCCGGGCCAGGGCGTCCAGCTTGCCCTGCAGTTGTGGTGTGTTGGCAGGCACCGCAGCCATGGTTCTCTCCCTCGCTTGAGTACGGGGAACAGACTAGGCAGGCAGTCACATCACTGGAAGGAATGTTTGTTCATACCGATATGACGGAAAGGCAGAAAGGGGGTGGGGCTGGCTTTAGCAATTTACTGATGGCTCTGGTGGCGGGTTTGGGCGTGATGGTTTTTTCACAGAGGGCACAGAGAATCCGCAGAGGGGCACAGAGCTTCCTTAAGCTTGTACTGTTTGCTGAGGGCCAACGACAATAAACCTCCGTGGCCCTCTGCGTGTTCTCTGCGTCCTCTGTGTCCCCAATTCAACGCCCAAGTCCAGCACCAGGCATATTCCCTTTGGTGATTAGCAAGTCAGTAATGGATATTTCCCTGGAATTGATGACGGGCCTAGTCTCACTGGAAAGCGTGAGACACAGAGGAATGCCGTCATGGAGTATCTGCCTATATTCGTGGCCGCCGAAAACCGCCGGGTCCTGGTGGTGGGTGGTGGCCAGGTGGCCAGCCGCAAGATCGGCCTGTTGATTCGCAGCGGGGCCGAGATTCATGTGGTGGCCCCCGAGCTTTGCGAGGCCCTGCGGGCCCTGGCCGAGGAAGGCAGCATCCATTGGCGGGCGCGGGCCTTTCGCGATGAAGACCTGGATGATGCCTGGCTGGTGTATGTGGCCACCGATGATCCCTTCCTGCAGCGGCGGGTCAGCCGCGAGGCCGCGGCCCGGCGGGTACTGGTCAACACCGTGGATGATCGGGACCTGTGCAGCTTCATCATGCCGGCCATTGTCGATCGCTCGCCGGTGATGGTGGCCATCAGCACCGGCGGGACATCGCCCGTGCTGGCTCGGCGTATTCGCGATGGCGTGGAGCGCCTGTTGCCCCAGGCCACCGCGCGTCTGGCCCGCTTCGTCGGCCGGGTGCGGGATCGCATCAGCGAAAGCATCAGTGATTTTGCTCAACGCCGCCATTTTCATGAATGGCTGGTGGACGGGCCGGTGGGTGATGCGTTGCGGGCCGGTCGGGAAGGCGAGGCCCTGTCCCGTTTCGAGCAGGCCTTGAGTGATGGTGAACTGATCAGCGAAGGGATGGTGTATGTGGTGGGTGCCGGCCCCGGTGATCCGGAACTGCTCACCCTCAAGGCCTTGCAGACCCTTCAGAAAGCCGATGTGATCGTCCATGACGGGCTGGTGGATCCAAGAGTGCTGGAGCTGGCGCGCCGGGATGCGGATTTCATTGATGTGACCAAACGTGCCGGATATCACCGCCTGCCACAGGAGCGGATCAACCAACTGCTGGCTGAGTTGGCCGAAGCCGGCAAGGTGGCGGTCCGCTTGAAGGGGGGCGATCCCTTTGTCTTTGGTCGGGGCGGCGAGGAGATCACCCATCTGCGTGAGCGCGGCATTCGCTATGAAGTGGTGCCCGGTATTACCGCCGCGGTGGGTTGCGCGGCCTATGCCGGCCTGCCCCTCACCCACCGCGATCATGCCCACTCGGTCTGGCTGGTCACCGCCCACTGCCGTGACTCGGTGGATGAGCTGGACTGGAATGACCTGGCCCATTCCCGCCAGACCCTGGCCTTCTACATGGCCGTGAAACAGGTCGGCCGGGTACAGCAACAGCTCATGGCCCATGGCCGCGACCCCGATACCCCGGTGGCCTTTGTCGAACACGGCTGCCGCCCGGAACAGCGGGTCATCGTCGGTCGCCTTGGCCGAATGGCGGAACTGGCCCGGGAACACGAGCTGCAGTCACCGTCCCTGATCTATGTGGGCGAAGTGGCCGCACTTGCGGCGGAGCTTGGCTGGTACGGACAGGTGCCGCTTGTGGATACCGACAGCGAGGCACTGCGGCGGGTGGCGGTTTGATTTGCCTCGCGCAAAGGCGCTAAGGCGCAAAGAAAGATTATTTTTCTCGCGCAGAGACGCGGAGACGCAGAGAAAACAATGTTTATGTTGTTTG
>NZ_SLKM01000278.1:0-20642 GCF_007134575.1 Natronospira sp. | reverse complement strand
CCATGGCCAGCGGGGAGAGCAAGTGGATTACCGGCGAGGCCCATGCCGAGATTCATGCCATCCAGGCCGCCCGTGGGGCGGCCCGCGGGGCGACCGCCTATGTCAGCCTGGAGCCCTGTGCTCATCAGGGGCGGACCGGGCCCTGCTGTGTGGCGCTGGCCGAGGCCGGCGTGGCTCGGGTGGTGGCGGCGGTAGCGGATCCCAATCCCCAGGTGGCCGGCCGGGGCATGGCCTATCTGGCCGAGCGCGGCATCGACACGTTGACCGGCGTACTGGCGACCGAGGCCGAAGCGCTCAACCGGGGCTTTTTCCACCGCATGCGGCATGGGCGGCCCTGGGTCACGGTCAAGCTGGCCGCCAGCCTGGACGGGCGCACCGCCATGGCCAGCGGCGAGAGCCGCTGGATTAGTGGCGAGGCGGCCAGGGACGATGTCCACCGTCGCCGGGCCCGCTCCTCGGCGGTCATGAGCGGGATTGGCACGGTCCTGGCGGATGACCCGCGCCTCAATCCGCGCCTGCCGGGGCTGGAGCGCCAGCCGCTGCGGGTGGTACTGGACAGTGAATTGCGCACGCCGCCGGATGCCGCCCTGTTTTCCACTGCCGGCCCGGTGCTGATCATGGCCGCCGGGCAGGCCGCCCCGGAGCGGCGCCAGGCGCTGACCGCGGCGGGGGCCACGGTGCGGGATTTTCCCGGCCGCCGCCCGGCCCTGTCGGCTGTTTTGGCCAGTCTGGCGAAACAGGACGAGGCCAATGAAGTCATGGTGGAGGCGGGTGCCGGTCTTGCCGGTGGCCTGCTCGAGGCGGGCCTGGTGGATGAAATCTGCCTCTATCTGGCGCCCCATCTCATGGGCGCCGATGGGCGCGGGCTGTTTGAGCTGCCGGGCCTGGAGGCCATGCAGGATCGAGTGCGGCTGGAGATCCGGGATCTGCGACAGGTGGGAGAGGATCTGCGGCTGTTGCTGCGGCCGAGAAACGGAGACGATTGATGTTCACCGGTTTGATTGAAGGCCAGGGGCGGGTTCGGGCCCTGCGTCGCCAGGGGCAGGATGCGCGCCTGGACATTGATACCAGCGGTCTTGGCATGGAAGACATTGCCGAGGGCGACAGTGTGGCCGTCAACGGCTGCTGCCTGACGGCGCTGGCGCCGCACAAGGCCGGCTTTGCCGCCGACGTCTCCGGCGAGACCCTGTCCCTGACCAGCCTGGGTGATCTGCGCGAGGGCGACCCGGTCAATCTGGAACGCTCGCTGACCCCGAGTACTCGCATGGGCGGGCATTTTGTCACCGGGCATGTGGACGGGCTGGCGCGCTGCGTGGAACGCCGGCGCGAGGGGGCCTCCTGGCGCTTTGGCTTTGAATTGCCCGGCAGGCTTGAGAAGTACGTGGCCCGCAAGGGCTCCATTGCCATTGACGGCATCAGCCTGACCGTCAATGAAGTCAGCGGTCGACGCTTCGGGGTCAACATCATTCCCCATACGTTGGAAAAGACAAATCTGGACCGCTGCCAGGTGGGCACCCGGGTCAATATCGAGATTGATCTGGTGGCCCGCTATCTGGAACGCCTCATGGGCCTGGATGCCCGTCAGCCCGATGGCAGCCTGCGCACGGATCTGCTGGCGGACAAGGGCAACTGATTCTTACCTCTGGACTAGCTGGATAATCATGGCATTCAACCGCATCAGCGAAATCATCGACGACCTGCAGGCCGGCAAGATGGTCATCATGGTGGATGACGAGGACCGGGAAAACGAGGGCGATCTGATGATGCTCTCGGAAAAGGTCACCCCCGAGGACATCAACTTCATGGCCCGTTATGGCCGGGGCCTGATCTGCGTCACCCTGACCCGGGAGCGTTGCCAGCGCTTGCGCCTGCCCCTGATGGTGAGCGAGAACGATGCCTCCTTCGGCACCAACTTCACGGTTTCCATCGAGGCCGCCGAGGGGGTCACCACCGGCATTTCCGCCCATGACCGGGCCCGTACCGTGCAGGTGGCGGTGGACCCCGAGACCCGCCCCGAGGACCTGGTTCAGCCGGGGCACATCTTTCCCATCATGGCCCAGCCGGGCGGCGTGCTGACCCGGGCCGGCCATACCGAGGCCGGCTGTGATCTCGGGCGCATGGCGGGCCAGATTCCCTCCTGCACCATTGTCGAGATCCTCAACGAGGACGGGACCATGGCCCGGCGGCCGGATCTGGAGAAGTTCGCCAGGGAGCACGGGCTCAAGATGGGCACCATTGCCGACCTGATCCGGCACCGCATGGACACGGAGCACACCGTGGAGCGGATCTATTCCCGCAAGGTGCCCACCGAGTTCGGGGAGTTCGATCTGCACGCCTACGAGGATCATCTGCACAAGACCGTGCACATCGCCCTGACCCGGGGGGAGATCAAGCCGGAGACCCCCACCCCGGTGCGCGTGCATCTGCAGGACACGCTCGGCGATGTGGTGGGCATTGAATGGAAGTCCATGGGCTGGCCGCTGCGCAATGCCATGCGCCGCATTGCCGAGGATGGCGGGGTATTGGTGATTCTGCGGCCCGAGGATAACCCCCGGGATCTGATCGAGCGCCTCCAGCACGGCCCCGACCTGCCCGAGCCCGACGAGGCCCCGGGCGAGGACGGTGCCACGGTGCTCAGGACCTACGGCATCGGGGCCCAGATCCTGGCTGACCTTGGGGTGCGCAAGATGAAGGTGCTGTCGGCACCCAAGCGCATGCAGGGCATTTCCGGCTTCGGCCTGGAAGTGGTGGAATACGTGGGTACCAGCGATAGCTGATCGCGGTGTCCTTGTGAGGTATCTCCGGGCTACCCTGTGTAGTCTGTGGTGAAGACCCTTTTACAGCAGGAATCAGAAAAATGACCGAGAGAAAGACAATCGAAGGCGAGATGGTGGTCGAAAAGGCCCGCTTCGCGGTGCTTGCCACCCGCTTCAACGGTTTCATCGTGGAGCGCCTGGTGGAGGGGGCCGTGGATGCCCTAAAGCGTCACGGCGCGGCTGATGCGGATATCGACATCATTCGCGCGCCGGGTGCCTGGGAGCTGCCCCTGGTGGCTCGCCGGGTGGCGGCCACGGGCGACTACCATGGCATCGTCGCCCTGGGCTGCGTGATCCGTGGCGCCACGCCCCATTTCGATTATGTCTGTGGCGAATGCAGCCGTGGCCTGGGGCGGGTCGCCGACGACAGCGGTCTGCCGGTGGGCTTTGGCGTGCTGACCGTTGACACCATCGAACAGGCGGTGGAGCGGGCCGGCACCAAGGCCGGCAACAAGGGTGTGGAAGCGGCCACGGCCGTGATCGAGATGGTTAACCTGCTGCGCCGGATCGAGGGCAAATGAGCGAACAAAGCCCCCAGGACAAACAGGCCCAGCTCCGTGAGCGGGAGCTGATCAAGCGCCGGAGCAAGGCCCGCCATCTGGCCGTGCAGGCGGTCTATCAGTGGCAGTTGGCGGCCACCGACACCGCTGATCTGCTCGCCCAGTTCCATGAGGACGAGGGCATGGACAAGGCCGACGGCGAGTATTTCGACGGGCTGGTGCGGGCCTGCATTGGTGACCCGGACCGGCTCAAGGGCGTTTATGCCGATTATCTGGATCGCCCGGAGGTGCAGCTGGACCCGGTGGAGCGGGCCATCCTGATGGTGGCCGCCCACGAACTGCAGGAACACCTGGAGGTGCCCTGGCGGGTGGTGTTGGACGAGGCGGTGTCCCTGGCCCGGCGTTTCGGCGCCGAGGACAGTCACCGCTTCATCAATGCCGTGCTCGACAAGGCCTCCGCCGAACTGCGCAAACTGGAACGCGGCGCCGGCCGCTGACGGGGCGGGACTGCCATGACTCAGGCCAGTGCACAGGAGCTCAGCCAACCCGCTGCCCGCCGCAAGATTCACGAGCGGCGGATCATCTGTGAAGGCTTTCAGCGTGAGGACGGTCTCTGGGACATCGAGGGACGGCTGACCGACGAAAAGGCCTATCCCTTCGAGAATCAGTACCGGGGCCGCCTGGAACCGGGGGAGTTCATTCACCGCATGGGTCTGCGCATGACCCTGGATGATGACTTTCGCATCCACCGGGTCGAGGCCATGATGAGCGACCATCCCTTCGCGGTCTGTCCGGAGATTGTAGCCGCCTTCCGCCGTGTCGAGGGGCTGGTGGTCAAGCCCGGCTGGTCCAGGGCCATGCGCGAGCGGGTCGGGGGCGTGCAGGGCTGCACCCATCTGGTGACCCTGCTGGATAATCTGGCCATTGTCGCCTTTCAGACCATTGCGCCCTTGAAGCGCAAGGACCCCACCGTGGAAAGTCGCGGCAAGCCCCGCCATATCGATTCCTGCCACGCCCTGCGCTCCGACGGACCCGTGGTTCGCGAGCACTACCCCCGCTGGTATCGAAAGCCGACCAGATCCGAAGGCGAGTCATGAGTCAGCGGGAATTCGAGCTGATCAGAAGGCTATTCCGCGAGCGGGTCCAGGCCGCCGACGATCTCCCGGTGGGGATTGGTGATGACGGAGCCGTACTTCGGGTCGAGGCCGGGGAACTGGTCTGGGCGATCGACACCATCAATGCCGGGGTTCACTTTCCCACGGATGCCCCCGCTCATGCCGTCGGCCATCGTGTGCTGGCCGTCAATCTCAGTGATCTGGTGGCCATGGGCGCCACGGCGCGCTGGGCCCTGCTGTCCCTGAGCCTGGATGAAACGCCGGATGAGAAGTGGCTGGAGGGTTTCTGCGCGGGATTCTTTGAGCTGGCCGAGCGAGCCGGGGTCGTGCTGGGCGGCGGTGACATGACTCGCGGTCCGCTGGCGGCCTCGGTCAGCCTGCTGGGGCGGGCGGGGCAGGCGGTGGTGACGCGGCGGGGCGCCCGTCTCGGTGACTGGCTGCTGGTCTCCGGCACCCTGGGCGATGCCCGCGCCGGCCTGGATATCGCCCTGGGCGACGATCATGTCATCAATGAGCATGAGCGCAGCCTGCTGGCCCGCTATCTCTACCCGGAGCCCCGTCTGGGCCTGAGTGAACCCCTGGCCCGATATGCGACGTCGGCCATTGATCTGTCCGATGGTCTCTGTGCCGATCTCGGCCATCTTTTGCGGGAGAGCGGCGTTGGGGCCGAGCTGGCCCTGGACCAGTTGCCGCTCTCCCCGGCCCTGCGCGCCCATGCGGCCGAGGAAGCGCCGGAGCTGGCCCTGGCCGGCGGCGATGATTACGAAATCCTCTGCACCGCCGGACCGGATCAGGTCGAGGCCCTGGAGTCCTCGGCTCAGGCGGCGGGGCTGACCCTGCAGCGGATCGGTCGCATCGTCGAGCAGCGCGGGCTCCAGATCCGCAATGCCGAGGGTGAGCGGGTCAGCCCGCCAACGGGCTTTTCCCATTTTGGAGAGACGGATGCGTAAGCACGCGCCCATGCCCCCGGCACGGCAGGTTTTTACTGACCCGGTGCATTTTCTTGCCTTCGGTTTCGGCCTGGGCCTGTCTCCCAAGGCGCCGGGAACGGTAGGGACCCTGGCGGCACTGCCTTTTCTGCTGCTCTCGGCCCAATGGCACTTCATGGCGCAATTGGCCCTTGCCGTAGCCGTGTGTCTGGTGGGGATATGGATCTGCGGTGAAAGCGCCCGGCGCCTGGACAGCCATGACCATCCCGGTATCGTCTGGGACGAGATCGGCGGCTGGCTGGTGACCATGCTGCTGGTACCCATCAACCCCCTCACCCTGGTGGCGGGCTATCTGTTGTTCCGCTTTTTCGATATCGTCAAGCCTTGGCCCATCCGCTGGCTGGACCGCCATGTCCATGGCGGGCTGGGTATCATGCTGGATGACATCATCGCGGCAGTCATGGCCGGACTGGTGCTCTGGATAGGCTATAGTTGGCACGTGGGGGACTTCACTCACGCCATGCTCTGAGGGGACGAAATGAGTTCAGGGTCGGGCAAGAATCGCATTGTTGCGCTGGAAAAACCGGCACCGAGACGTATTGGCAAGTATGTCGTTGCCCGTGAGCTGGGGCGTGGTACCACCAGTACCGTCTATCTCTGCCACGACTCCTATCGGGGGCAGGATGTAGCGGTAAAGCTCTACGCCTCCGACAGCGAACTCACCCCCGAAGAGGCCGATGTCCGCCGCCGGCTGTTCTTCAACGAAGCCCAGATGGCGGGGATGCTGGATCATCCCAATATTCTCCCCATTCTCGATGCCGGTGAACTGGACGATGCCCGCTACATCGTCATGGAGTATGTGGACGGGGCCCGGCCCTTGACCGAGCACACTCATCCCGACCGCCTCTTGCCCATCGGCAAGGCGGTGGAAGTGGCCTTCAAGTGTGCCCGCGCCCTGGAATACGCCCATCGTCAGGGGGTGATCCACCGGGATGTGAAGCCCGGCAACATCCTGGTCACGCGCAATGGCGACATCCGACTGGCGGATTTTGGTGTGGCCCGTACCGAACAGGGCAGTCTCAGCAAGGTGCGTGGCCTGATCGGCTCGCCCAGCTACATGGCCCCCGAGCAGTTGGGCAAGCACATTGCCACCCGGGAAACGGACCTCTACGCCCTGGGCGTGGTCCTCTATGAACTGCTGACCGGCAAGCGCCCCTTCTACGGGGATTCCCTGGAAAAGCTCCGCCAGCAGGTGACCTACGCCTCGCCGCTGCCCGTGCATCGTCTCCGTGAAGAAGTGCCGCCGGCCCTGGAGCGCATCGTCAATCGGGCCCTGGAAAAGCAGCCCGCCCGCCGTTATCGCTCGGGTCTGGAGTTTGCCGCCGACCTGTCCCAAGCCTTCAAGCAGGCCGCCCGCCTGCGCCAGCAGATGGTCGAGCAGGAGCGTTTCCGGCAGTTGCGCCATCGTGATTTCTTTCGGGATTTCGCCTATCCGGATATCTGGGAGCTGCTCAACGCCGGCAGTTGGGAGGAGTACAAGGCGGGCGATGTGATCGTCCAGGCCGGGGAGCTGGATCAAAGCTTCTTCATCGTGGTCAACGGCGTTGCCAGTGTTTACCGCGATGGCCAGGTGATTGGTCGCTTCCAGCAGGGGCAGTGCTTTGGCGAGGCCGGTTATCTGGAGGGTGCTCGACGGGAGCACAATATCGTCGCCGACGAGGACACCGAAGTCCTCCGCCTTACCGCCACCGCCATCGACCGCTGCTCCACCGACTGTCAGCTCCGCTTCATGCGCCAATTCCTCCGCATGCTCCTGGCCCGCCTGAGTAGCTGAGCGCCTTAGGTGAAGACATTCAAAAGATTGCCTCGCGCAAAGACGCCAAGACGCAAAGAAGGAATTTTATTTTTCTCGCGCAGAGACGCGGAGGCGCAGAGAGGAGTCTGTGTTGTGGGAGGGGCATTTCTGCCCCGACCATTCCAGGGCAATGGCCATTGTCTGCCAGGGTCAGCTTTCATTACCTGACTGTGGGAGAGGCTTTAGCCTCGATCCTCGCTAGCCGATAGCACTGCCGAGAGGTTGGAGCGTTTCCAGCACCTGCCTTCCTTGTCGACGACCACAATAATCATTCTCTGCGCCTCCGCGTCTCCGCGCGATAAATTATTCTTTTGAATTTCTTTGCGTCTTGGCGTCTTTGCGTGAGGCCGCCTTAATCCATGGAAGGTGGTTTGCGGAGTCGTTTGTTCTTGCCCCGTTGTTTTTTTTCGTCCACCCGGCGGGCCTTGGCCCGTTTGCTGGGTTTGGTGGGGCGGCGTTTCTTGCGGGTGGCGGCGACGCTGCGAACGAGTTGCTGCAGGCGGGCGAGGGCGGCAGCCTTGTTGTCTTCCTGGCTGCGGGTCTCGTCCGCCTTGATCACCACCAGGCCACTCTTGGTGATGCGATGATCGCTCAGGGCCAG
Source organism: Natronospira sp. (assembly GCF_007134575.1). Lineage (NCBI taxonomy): Bacteria > Pseudomonadati > Pseudomonadota > Gammaproteobacteria > Natronospirales > Natronospiraceae > Natronospira > Natronospira sp. The sequence goes on along the minus strand of NZ_SLKM01000278.1, from coordinate 12,826 downwards.
CAGGCGTTCCTTGTAGACAGCCGGCAGGGAGGACGCGGCGATGTCGAACCGTAGCTGAATTGCTGTCGCCACCTTGTTCACGTTTTGCCCGCCCGCGCCACGTGAGCGAACCGCCGTCAGCTCGATCTCGTCCTCCGGAATGACAACGCTGTTGGATATTTTCAGCATGCGTGACCCCAGGTTTCCATCGCAGCCAATGCAGGAGTGGATTCAGCCGCGAGCCAAGTGCGTGGCAGGCACTTCACAGCCACAAAAAAGCCGGCAGTCTTCGGGAAGGCTGCCGGCCCGATAATCAGAGGTTCCTTAGAGCTTACCTCAGCCTTCCTCCGCCTCCTTGTCCTTCTCGATCAGGGCGTAGGCGGAGTGATTGTGAATGGACTCGAAGTTTTCCGAGGCCACGGTGTAGGCCGCAATGCGATCATCCTTGTTGAGGGCGACGGCGATATCGCGAACGATGTCCTCGACGAATTTGGGGTTGTCATAGGCCCGCTCGGTCACCCATTTTTCATCGGGCCGCTTGAGCAGGCCGAACAACTCACAGGAAGCCTCCGCTTCCACCAGGTCAATCAGCTCCTCAATCCAGACAAAGTCCCGGGTGCGGGCAGTCACGGTGACGTGGGAGCGTTGGTTGTGGGCGCCGTAATCGGAGATCTTCTTGGAGCAAGGGCAGAGGCTGGTGACCGGCACCACTACACGGGTGGTCATGCGGTTCTCTCCCTTGATCCGTTCCCCGATGAAGCTCACCTCGTAATCCATCAGGCTTTCCACGCCGGAGACCGGCGCCTTCTTGTTGACGAAGTAAGGGAAGCTCATTTCAATGTGACCGGAGTCGGCCTCCAGCAGTTCGGTCATGCCGGAGAGCATGTCCTTGAAGGACCGGACCGTGATTTCCCGTTCCTGGTTTTCCAGGATCTGCACGAAGCGGGACATGTGGGTGCCCTTGAAGTCATGGGGCAGGTCCACATACATGTTGAAGTTGGCAATGGTGTGCTGCTCGCCCCCCGAGCGGTCGCGCACGCGCACGGGGTGGCGGATATCCTTGATACCCACCTTGTTGATGGGGATTCGCCGGGTATCGGCGCTGCCCTGTACATCGTCGATCACGGTCACCTTGGCCTGCTGTGCGGTCGGCTTGCTCATTGTTCCATCCTTACGCGTTCATGATTCTTTGCTCAGGTTTCGGCTTCAGGAAACCAGGCGCTGTTTGTTGCCCTTGCGGTCCAGTCCCGCCCACCATTTCTCGATCTTTTCCCGGATGCCCTCGGCAGTCAGGCCGGCCTCGGCCAGCACATCGTCCCGGGAGCCATGTCCCAGATAGGCGTCCGGCAAGCCGATGGTAAGCACCGGGCAACGAATACCGGCTGCCGCCAGGGCTTCCAGTACTGCCGTACCCGCGCCACCCTGGCTGCTGTTGTCTTCCAGCGTCACCAGGGCGCCATGGTCTTGTGCGGCTTTTTGGACCGCTTCCAGGTCCAGGGGTTTCACGAAGCGCATGTTCCAGACGCCCATGTCCAGGGATTCCACGGCCTCATGGCTGCGGTCCAGCAGGGCGCCGAAATTGAGCAGTGCCGGGCCCTTGCCGGTGCGGCGCTGTTCCGCCCGCCCCCAGGGCAGGGCCTCCATGGTCTCACTGACGGCCACACCGGGCCCCTTGCCGCGGGGATAGCGCACCGCCGTGGGGCCATTGTGCTGCCAGGCCGTGTAGAGCAGTTGCCGGCATTCATTTTCATCCGCCGGCACCAGCACGCTCATGTTGGGCAGACAGCGCAGGAAGCTGATATCGAAACTGCCGGCGTGGGTGGCGCCGTCGCCGCCCACGGGGCCCGCCCGGTCAATGGCGAACAGCACCGGCAGGTTCTGGACTGCCACATCATGAATGGCCTGGTCATAGGCCCGCTGCAGGAAGGTGGAGTAGATCGCCACCACCGGCTTCATGCCCTCGCAGGCCAGGCCGGCGGCCAGGGTCACCGAGTGCTGTTCGGCGATGCCCACATCGTAGTAACGGTCCCGGAAGCGCTTGTGGTATTCCACCAGACCGGAGCCCTCCCGCATGGCCGGTGTGATGGCCGCAAAACGCTCATCCTCGGTCGCCATGTCGCAGGCCCATTGCCCAAAGACCTGGGAATAGCTGGGCCCGCCGCCACCCTTGGGTGCCATTTCCCCGGTCTCCGGATCAAACTTGCCGGGACCATGCCAGGTGATCGGGTCCAGCTCGGCCGGGCCATAGCCCTTGCCCTTGCGGGTGACCACATGCAGGAACTGGGGGCCGGGCCGCTGCTGGAGATTCTCCAGCGTTTCCACCAGGGTCTCCACATCGTGGCCATCCACCGGGCCGATGTAATTCAGGCCCAGCTCTTCGAACAGGCTGGCCGGCGCCACCAGACCCTTGAAGTGCTCCTCGGATTTACGAACCAGTTCCCGCAGGGGGGGCAAGGCTTCGAGCGCCTTCTTGCTGCCTTCCCGGAAACCGCCATAGAGGCGGCTGGAGAGGACGCGGGAGAAGTAATTGGACAGCGCGCCCACGTTTTCTGAAATGGACATGTCGTTGTCATTGAGAATGATCAACATGTCCGCCTTGGTGGAGCCGGCGTGATTGAGGGCTTCGAAGGCCATGCCGGCGGTCATGGCGCCGTCGCCGATGACTGCAGCAACCTTGCGGCTGCCGCCCTGGGCGCGGTTGGCCAGGGACATGCCCAGGGCCGCGCTCACCGAGGTGCTGGAATGGCCCACACCGAAGGTGTCGTACTCACTCTCCTCGCGCTTGGGGAAGGGGGCCAGGCCGCCGACTTTGCGAATGGTGGCCAGTTGTTCCCGCCGCCCGGTGAGAATCTTGTGGGGGTAGGCCTGGTGGCCTACGTCCCAGACGATCCGGTCCTCGGGCGTCTGATAGGCATAGTGCAGGGCGAGGGTGAGCTCCACTACCCCGAGGCCGGCAGCAAAATGGCCACCATTGCCGCTCAAGGTCTGGACCATGTACTGACGCAGTTCCTCGGCGACCCGAGGCAGTTCGCTGCGGGGCAGGGCACGGAGATCGGCCGGTGTCTGGATCCGGTCGAGCAGGGGGTATTGGTGGTCGCTGTCGGTCATCGTCGCCTGCGTTGTCGGGTCAGGAGGTCAATTATCCGCTGAGCGGGGGGCGTCTATCAAACGGTGCCTAATGGCGCCGGTCGCGCATCTGTCGAATCAGTTCCTGTAGGCCGACTGCTCGGGGGCCGGCGTCGGCGAGCTGCTCCATGGCCTCCTGGTAAAGGCAACGGAAGCGGGTCTCGGCAGCTTCCACGCCCTGCAGGGAGGCAAAGGTCGGTTTGTCCCGGGCCGCATCCGCGCCCTGGGCCTTGCCCAGGGTATCGGTATCGCTGATCACATCCAGGACGTCATCCTGGATCTGGAAGGCCAGGCCGATGGTCTGGCCCAGCGTGTCCAATTGCTGTTCCAGCGCCCCCTTGCGTTGGTCCGCGGCCAGGGCCCCCAGCATCAGCGATGCCTCGATCAGTGCCCCGGTCTTCAGTCGGTGCAGGTGCTCCAGGTGAGCGAGGTCGCCACTGTGTCCGGTCAGGGCCAGGTCCATGGCCTGGCCGCCGGCCATGCCTGCCGGGCCCGCGGCTCGAGCCAGTCGGCCAATCATCTCCACCACCCGGGAGGCTTCCGGGTGCTCGATTCCGGCGAGGATCTCGAAGGCCCGAGCCTGCAGGGCATCCCCGGCCAGGATGGCCGTGGCCTCGTCGAAGGCCACATGGCAGGTGGGCTGGCCGCGGCGGAGGTCGTCATCATCCATGGCCGGCAAATCGTCATGGATGAGGGAATAGGCGTGGACCATTTCCACGGCGGCGGCGACGGCATCCAGCCGCTCCATGGGGGCATTGGCCATATGGCCGGCATGGTAGACCAGCAAGGGACGCAAGCGCTTGCCGCCGCCGGTTACGGCGTAGCGCATGGCCTCCAGCAAGCGGGGATCACCCTCTCGGGGCAGAGAGGCTGACAGCACCGACTCGATTCGCTCCCGCAGCGTGGCGCTTGCCTGCGCGCTGTCAGCCCTTGTCGCCATCATCCTCATTCCCGAACGGTGCCAATCCTGCCTTGCTACCGTTGCCCACCAGCTTGCTCACCTTCTGCTCGGCTTCCTCCAGGGCCTTCTGGCACTGGCGCGTCAGACCGACGCCGCTCTCGAAGGCCTTGAGGGATTCCTCCAGGCTCAGCTCACCCCCCTCAAGCCGTTCAACGATACCTTCCAGCTCTGCAAGGGACTGTTCAAAATCGAGTTTTTCTTTCTTCTCGGCCATGATTTGCTTCCTGCCCGGGAGCCTTGGACGTTCAACGAAAGCCCACTATTGTACAGGGCTTGCGCTTTGACTGGACATTATTGCGCCAGCCGCTATACTGGCCCGCACCCGACCGAACGGTCGGTCTATGCAATCGGGATCAATCATACATGAACGCCAGCCAGTCAGCGCAGTCCCTGTCTGAGGGGGCCCACCGCATCATCGAGGTGGCCACCGATCTCTTCGCCGAGCATGGCGTGGACGGGGTGTCCATTGCCCGAATTGCGCGTGAGGCCGGTGTCGGCAAGGCGACCATCTTCCATCACTTCCCCAGCAAGGAAGCGCTGTACCAGGGGGTTCTGTGGCAGGTTGCCGAGCGGGCCCTGTGGCTGGTGGAAGAGCAGGCCTGGCGAGACGGTGATCTGAGTGATTGCATGGCTGGCTTCATCCGCCAGCAGATTGACCTTCTGGCGGAAGGGGACCAATTGTTGCGGCTGGTGCGCAGAGAGCTCCTCCAGGGCAGCCCGGATGGTCTGGCCCTGGTGGGCGAGGTCTTCAGTCGGCCCTATTGCCGGCTCAAGGGGCTGCTCGATGAGCGGGCCCAGCGCGGCGAGTTGCATCCCGATACCGATACGGCCCTTCTGGCCTGGATTCTGATGGATGCCGGGGTCAAGTTCCACGAGGGCTGCTGTGTGGTTTCCGGTCTGCCCGGCCTGGAGGCGGGCAGCGATCCGGATCTCTTCAGTCGCCGAATGGCCGGCCTGTTGGTCACCGGTTGTTTATGTAATGCCCCCCGAAACGACAAGTCCAGGGACGAATCGCACCCATCCAAGCGTGAGGACGATTGATGAACAAGATCCAGCCGAGACTCGGACTATTGAGCCTGTTGATTCTGCCGCTGCTGCTGATCGCCTGTGGTGAGCAGGAAGAGAACGGCAACGACGAGGAATCCAGTCCTGGGACACCGGTTCGTGCCGAGACGGTGGAACGGGCCACTGTTCAGGAGCAGGAACGGTCGGTGGGAACGGTGGAGACATTTACTCGCCCCGTGGTGGCCGCCGAGGTTTCCGGCAGGATCGTGCGCATCGAGCATGATGTCGGGGACGAGGTCGCCGAAGGCGAGGTTCTGGCCCGAATCGACCGTGAGCCCTTTGAGCTCGGCCGGGCGGTGGCGGCGGCTGAGGTGGGTCGTCTTGAAGCGCGAATTCGCCAGCTCGAACTGGACCTGGCAAGACTGCAGCGCCTATCCGAACGAGAGTACGCCACCGAGCAGGACAAGGATGGGGTGCAAGCCGAGCTGGATGGCGCTCGCCAGCAGTTGGAGAGTGCGCGCAATCAGCTCCGCCAGGCAGAGCGGGATCTGCGGTTGACCGACATTCACGCTCCCGTGGACGGGATCGTGGACGAGCGCATGGTGTCCGAAGGGGGATTCATCCAGGCGGGCAATCCCGCCTTCAGTATTCAACCCATGGACCGATTTCGCGCGGTGGTGTCCTTCCCCGAGCGGTTGTCGGATCGCATTGAGCGAGACATGGTCGTCCACCTCTCCCCCCGGGGTGGTCGTCATGGCGAGGCAGAAGGCCGCGTGACCCGCCTGCGGCCGGCGGTGGACCCATCGTCCCGGTCTTTGCGGGTCATCGTCGAGTTCGACAATCCCGGCAATTGGAGGCCCGGCATGACGGTTGAAGCCAGGGTGGTCCTGGAAGAGCGAGCCGATGCCATGCGGGTTCCGGTCCTGAGTCTGGTCCAGCGCCCGGGCGGGCAAGTGGTTTACATCGTCGAAGATGGTGAGGCCCGGGAGCGGTCGGTCAAAGTGGGTGTGCGTACATCCGAATGGGTCGAGATCCGGGAAGGCCTGGACGGTGAGGAACAGGTAATCACCGAAGGAGCCAATTTCCTCTCCGATGGCGCCCGTGTCCGCGTCCGGGAGGAGGGCTGATATGACCTTGCCGGAGTTTTCCGTCAGACGTCATGTAATGGCGTTCATGATGAGCGCCGTTCTGGTCCTGTTCGGGCTCATTGGCTACAACGACATTGGTACCGACCGCCTGCCGGATATTGATTTCCCCATTATCTCGGTGGTTACCGTCATACCGGGCGCCGACCCGGATATCATGGATGCCAGCGTGACCCGGGAGATTGAGCGGGCGGTGAATACCGTGCCGGGCATTGATGACCTTCAATCCACTTCATCGCCCAGTACCTCGGCCGTCACCATCACCTTTGACCTGGACGTGGATATTGACGTGGCCTTCAATGAGGTCCAGGCCAAGGTTCGCGAAGTGGTCAATCAGCTTCCGGCGGACGCAGAAGACCCCATCATCAGCAAGGTGGAGGCGGATGCAAGCCCCATCATGTGGCTGTCACTCCAGGGTGATCGGACGCTGCAGCAGTTATCCGATTATGCGGACAACAATATCCGCCGCCGCCTGGAAACCGTGTCGGGCGTGGGTGATGTGATTATCGGCGGTGGCCGGGAGCGTAATATCCGGGTGGAGCTGGATATGATTGCCCTGGCTGCCGAGCGCTTGACCGTCAACGATGTCATCGACATCTTTCAGGCGGAACACTTTCAGTTGCCGGGTGGTTTCCTGGTGGGAGATCAGCGGGAACATCTGATCAAGCTGGATCTGGAATACGACGATCCACGAGAGTTGGAGCAGATGATTCTCGCCGAGCGTGACGGCCATCTGGTCCGGCTCGGTGATGTGGCCGAAGTGGTGGATGGCCTGGAAGACTACCGCCGTCTGGCGCGATTCAATCAGGAACCCACGATTGGCATTGGTGTGGTCAAGATTGCCGGCACCAATACCGTGGAAATCGTCAATGAGATTCGCAAGCGAGTGGATGAGGAAATCCGTCCCCAGCTACCCCCTGGGATGACGCTAACGGTTTCCTCCGACCAATCCATCTTTATCAATAGCCTGATCGACAATCTTGAAAGGACCTTGATTATCGCCGTGCTTCTGGCAGCCCTGGTGATGTGGGTCTTTCTCAAGAGCATGCGCTCCACCCTGATCATTGCCGCCTCCATACCGGTCTCTCTGCTGGCCGTGGTGGCGGTGATCTACTTCTTCGGCTATACGCTCAATTCCATGACCATGCTGGCCATCCTGCTCCTGATCGGGGTGGTGGTGGATGATGCCATTGTGGTGCTGGAAAACGTGTACCGACACCGGGAAGAGGGCAATGAAGATGCCGTGGTGGCAGCAGTGGAAGGCTCGAATCAGGTCTTCTTTGCCATCATTGCCTCGTCCCTGTCTCTGATATCCATCTTTGGTCCGGTGATCTTCATGGAGGGGATCATCGGTCGGTTCTTCGAGTCATTTGCCGTGGTGGTGGTCTTCGGGATCATTGCTTCCACCTTCGTGGCGCTGACGCTCATACCCATGTTGTGTTCCCGTTTCCTTCATGTGCCCAAGGCCCACGGCAAGACCTATTGGGTGCTGGAGAACGGTTTCCGGGCCATGGATCGCTTTTATCGGGGGCTTTTGGAACGGGCGTTGAGGCATCGGGGCATGGTGCTGCTGCTGGCTTTGGGGCTGGTGATCCCGGCCTTCTATCTGGCCGGCAGCCTGGGGGGCGAATTCGCGCCCGAAGAAGACGAGGGGCAGTTCGTGGTCAGTTACCGCGTCCCCCTGGGGTCCAGCATCAACTACAGTGATCAGAAGCTGCGTGAGATCGAAGCCATCATCGCTGAACAGCCCGAGGTTGATCGCTTCTTTGCTGCCATTGGTCTGGGTCAGGGCCAGGGGCAGGTCAACCAGGGGATTCTCTTCGTACGCCTGAAGGACTACGCCGATCGGGAGGCCAGCCAGCAGGAGGTCATGGCTCGAGTTTCGGCAGAGTTTCAGGACCTGGCCGGTGTTCGTGCCTTTGCAGCGCCCCCAAGCCTGATTGGTGGCCAGCGTGGCGAACCCCTGCAGTTTTTCCTTCAGGGTCCGGATATGGACGAGGTCGCCAGACTGGCTCGGGATTTCGAGAATCGACTGAACGATGAACCGGGGATGGGTCGGGTGGATCTGGATCTTCGCCTGGACCAGCCAGAACTGCGTCTTGATGTGGATCGTGACAAGGCCAGGCAGCTGGGGATCAGCACCTTTGACGTTGCCCGGGCGGTGAATGTTCTGGTCGGTGGCATCGATGTGGCCCGTTATGACGACGACTTTGGTGGTGGTGAACGCTATGACGTTCGTCTGAAAGGCCGGGAAGATCAGTTCCGGGTCATCGAGGACATCGAGCGCATTCAGCTGAGAACCGGCGATGGCGGTCTGGTGAGACTGGATGAACTCGCCAGCCTCGAGGAGGACGTGGGTCCGGCTGTCATTACCCGTTTCAATCTCGAGTATGGTGCCGCCTTCTATGTGGATCCTGAAGTTCCATTGGGCGAGGCAGTGGAGAAAGTGGATGCCTTGGCGGCAGAGGCCCTGCCATTGGGATACAACGTCTCCATTATCGGCCAGGCTCGAGAATTCCAGCGCACCATCACGGCCATCCTGTTTGTCTTTGCGGTGGCCATTATTCTGGTTTACATGGTGCTGGGCAGCCAGTTCAACTCATTCATTCAGCCGGTCATCGTCATGCTGGCCATGCCGTTGGCAATCACTGGGGCCTTTATTGGGCTGTTCATCACCGGACAAAGCCTCAATATCTATTCCATGATCGGGATGGTGCTGCTGATCGGCGTGGTGACCAAGAACTCGATTCTTCTCATCGATCTGACCAACCAGTTCAGGGATAAACGGAACATGAGTGTGGATGAGGCCTTGCAGGAAGCCTGCCCCATTCGTCTTCGGCCCGTATTGATGACTTCGCTGACTCTGATTCTGGCCATGGTGCCGGCAGCTCTGGATACAGGGCCGGGTGCTCAGGGAAATACCGCCATGGGTGTCTCCATCATCTTCGGCATGATGGCTTCCACCCTGCTGACGCTGGTCGTGATTCCCAGCGCCTACTCACTTGTGGAGAACCGGCTTGCTCGCAAGCGTGCCCAGCCGGATCTGTCCACCTCTTGATGGGGGATTGAGAAATGAGCGTTCTAGGGAAAGGCTTGATCACGGTGACGCTGTCATTGCTGGTAGCCCTGCCGACGGGCCCAGGGTTGGCCGCCGATAATGGCAATGATGAGACACCTGGCTTGATGGCGGTCTATCAGCTGGCCGTGGACAACGATCCACGCATTGCCCAGGCTCGGGCACGTCTGGACCAGGCCAGGGAGGCCAGGCCCCAGGCTCGCGCAGCCTTGTTGCCGTCGGTGTCACTGACTGCCGCGGTGGAGCAATCACGGCAGGATGGTGAGCAGATCGGGTTTGATGCCCAGGGGAATCTTGGCCTGCAGGATATTGAGACCACCGTGGATTCCACCAGCTATGGCATCGAAGTGCGTCAAACCCTGTTTCGCTGGGATCGCTGGGTAGGTCTAAGCGAGGCCGATGCCCGGGTGGCACAGGCCGAGTCAGAGTATGAAGGCGCCCTGCAGGACCTGCTGATTCGCACCGCCGGTGCCTATTTCGATCTGCTGGCGGCCAAGGACACCCTGGACACTCGGCGTACCACCCGGGAAGCCTTCGAGATGGAAAAGGAGCGGGCCGAGTTTGCTCGTGAGGTTGGCACTGCCTCGCGCACGGATGTGGAAGAGGCCCGGGCGGCTCATGACCGGGCGCTGTCCGATGAAATCGCCGCCGAGCGGGAGGTGGAGGTGGCCCGGGAAGCCCTCCTGGAGCTCACCGGGCGCTACCTCCGGGACGTGAAACCGCCGGTGCGGGAAGTGGAGCCGCGCCTGCCGGATCCCGAGGACATCGATTTCTGGGTGTCGCGAGCCCTGGAGACCAACCCGGAACTCAAGGCCACGGAGTTCGTGGCCGAGGCCTCCCAGCAACGCGTCCGGCAGGCCAGGGGAGGGCGTTATCCCACCCTGGATCTGGTAGCCAGCCGGCGCTGGGTGGATACCAGCAGTGACGATAACCCCTTCGTCAATCGGGATACCGTTGATGACAACATTCAGTTGCAGCTGAACGTGCCCCTGTTCACGGGCGGAGAAAACACGTCCCGGATCCGTGAGGCGCGGGCTGCCGAGCGGGAGGCCTGGTCCGGCGTCAAACTGGCGACCCGGGAAGTTCGGCGCGAGACGCGGGATTCCTTCCTGGGGATTCGTTCCGGGGTCGCCCGGGTCAGTGCCCTGCGGCAGGCCGTGAGGTCAGGGGAAACCGCGGTGGAGGCCACGGAAGTCGGCGTGGAAGTGGGCAGTCGCAGCACTGTGGACCTGCTCAATGCCCGCCGGGAGCTGGCCAATGCCCGCGCAGAGCTCAGCCAGGTTCGCTATGCCTACCTGCTGGATACCCTTCGCCTGCAGCGCGCTGTTGGCCAACTGGATGTCAACGAGCTGGAGCGACTGTCAGGCCTGTTCACCGGATCGCCGGGTGAAGATGTCCACGGCGACTGAGTCTCGTTGATGCAGGTCCTGCCCTTTCGGTGGGCAGGGCCTGTGTTTTATTGATGGAACTCGATACGCCGGATCCACCCCTTGGCTACGTCATGACTCATTTGCTGGGCCCCTTCAAAAGCGTTCGGTCGCGGATCCCAATTGAAAGTGAACGGCGAGAGCCGGGAAAAGCCTTCCCGTCAAGCCCTGTTGTCGAGCCGGGCCCTCGTTTAGAATCCGGCCAATCGCCACGTTGGAACACTGAGGTCCCATGAACCAGACCTACGACGCCGCCAGTATCGAGGTTCTCACCGGCCTCGAGCCCGTCCGCAAGCGGCCGGGCATGTATACCGACACCACGCGCCCCAACCACCTGGCCCAGGAAGTCATTGATAACAGCGTGGACGAGGCCATCGCCGGCCATGCCAAGCTGATCCATGTGATCCTGAACAAGGATGGCTCCCTGGAAGTCCGTGACGATGGGCGTGGCATGCCGGTGGATATTCACCCCAAGGAGAAGGTGCCCGGGGTGGAATTGATCCTGACCCGCCTGCACGCCGGCGGCAAGTTCTCCGACAAGAACTATCAGTTCAGTGGTGGCCTGCACGGCGTGGGGGTCTCGGTGGTCAATGCCCTGTCCAAGCGCCTGGAAGTGGAGATCAAGCGCGACGGCCACCTGTGGACCATTGCCTTTGAAAACGGCAAGCGGGTGGAAAAGCTGAAAAAGGCCGGCAAGGTGGGCCAGCGCAATCGCGGTACCACCCTGCGCTTTTGGCCGGACACAAGCTTCTTCGATTCCGCCAAGTTTTCCATTCCCCGCCTGCGTCATGCCCTCAGGGCCAAGGCCGTCCTTTGCCCCGGCCTGGTGGTCCGCTTCGACCACCCCGGCGAGGACACCGAGGAATGGTGCTACCAGGGCGGGGTGGCCGATTACCTGGTGGAGCGCCAGCAGGGCCAGGAAGTGCTGCCGGCTGACACCTTCGATGGCAAGATCGAGGCCCGCAATGAAGCCGCCGAGTGGGCCGTGGCCTGGCTGCCCGATGGCGGCGAGCCGGTTAACGAGAGCTACGTCAATCTCATCCCCACGATCCAGGGTGGAACCCACGTCAATGGTCTTCGCCAGGGTCTGACCGAGGCCATTCGCGAATTCGCCGAGTTTCGCAACCTTTTGCCGCGGGGGCTGCGTATCACCCCGGAAGACGTCTGGGAGAACTGTGTCTATGTCTTGTCGGTGAAACTGCACGATCCACAGTTCTCCGGCCAGACCAAGGAACGCCTCAGCTCCCGGGAATGTGCCCCCTTTGTCTCCGGCGTGGTCAAGGATGCCTTCTCCCTGTGGTTGAACCAGCATTCCGATGCCGGTGACAAGATTGTTCAGTTGGCCATCAGCAATGCCCAGAAACGGCTGAAGGCTAGCCGCAAGGTGGTTCGCAAGCGTGTGGTTCAGGGCCCGGCCCTGCCCGGCAAGCTGGCAGACTGCACGGCCCAGGATCCGGAACGGACCGAACTGTTCCTGGTGGAAGGCGACTCGGCCGGCGGCTCTGCCAAGCAGGCCCGGGACCGGGAGTTCCAGGCGGTCATGCCGCTGCGCGGCAAGATCATGAATACCTGGGAAGTGGATCCGGCCCAGGTCCTGGGGTCCCAGGAGGTCCATGACATCTCCATCGCCCTCGGGGTCGACCCGGGCTCGGATGATCTCAAGGGCCTGCGTTACCAGAAACTCTGCATCCTGGCCGATGCCGACTCCGACGGCCTGCATATCGCCACTCTGCTATGTGCCCTGTTCCTGCGCCATTTCCGCCCGCTGGTGGCCCAGGGCCATGTCTTCGTGGCCATGCCGCCGCTGTACCGGATCGATGTGGGCAAGCAGGTCTTCTACGCCCTGGACGAGGCGGAGAAGCAGGGGGTGCTGGATCGCATCGAGGCGGAAAAGCTCAAGGGCAAGGTGGCGGTGACCCGCTTCAAGGGCCTGGGTGAAATGTCGCCCGTGCAGCTTCGCGAGACGACCATCGCGCCGGAAACCCGGCGCCTGGTGCAGCTCACCATCAGCGATGGCGACGACACCTATCGCATCATGGACATGCTGCTCTCGCGCAAGCGCTCTCCGGATCGGCGCAACTGGCTAGAATCCAAGGGGAATCTGGCT
>NZ_SLKM01000256.1:0-6190 GCF_007134575.1 Natronospira sp. | reverse complement strand
GCCAGGCCGGTGAGCAATTGGAAAGACTACCGTGTTTTCGGGCCCGTCAGGAAGCCCGGGATTGCGCCTGTTCGCGGGCATACCGCATCAGATAATCCGCAAACGGACCACCCAGCTCCGGGTGTTTCAGCGCCATTTCCACCGTGGCTTCCAGATAGCCCAGCTTGTCGCCGCAGTCGTAGCGCTTGCCGTGGAAGTTGTAGGCGTAAACGGCCTCTTCCTGCTGGAGGGCGTCGATGGCGTCGGTGAGCTGGATTTCGTTGCCGGCGCCCCGGGGGGTGTTTTCCAGGTGGTGGAAGATGCGCGGGGTGAGCGCGTAGCGGCCGATCACGCCCCAGTTGGAGGGGGCATTTTCCGGGGCCGGCTTTTCCACGATCCTGTTGAGGCGGCGGAGCTGGTCGCTGACTTTGTCGCCGGCGACGATACCGTACTTGTTGCTGTGTTCCTGCGGGATCTGCTGGACGCCGATGAGGCTGTGGCCGAGCTGGTCGAATTGCTCGCCCATCTGGGCCAGGCAGCCCTTGCCGCCGTTGTGGACGAGGTCATCGGCGAGGACCACATAGAAGGGTTCGTTGCCGACGATGTTCCTGGCGCAGAGCACGGCGTGGCCGAGGCCGAGGGCTTCGGCCTGGCGGATGTAGACGCAGTCCACATGGTCGGGGATGACATCACGGACGGCCTGAAGGCGATCGTGCTTGCCCTTTTTCATGAGCTCGTTTTCGAGCTCGTAGGCGCGGTCGAAATGGTCCGGGATGGGGCGCTTGTTGCGGCCGGTGACGAAGATGATGGTGTCCACGCCGGCTTCCACGGCCTCTTCCACGGCGTATTGCACCAGTGGCTTGTCCACCACGGGCAGCATTTCCTTGGGGCTGGCCTTGGTGGCGGGCAGAAAGCGGGTGCCGAGGCCGGCTACGGGAAACACGGCCTTGCGGATGGGTGCTTGCATTGGGTGACTCCTCCCCTGACTTCCTGTCAGTGCGTTTAGCGAGGGTTGGCGCTCCTGGTCATTGCCCTCTTATGTTCAATCCTGGCGCCTCCCCTCAAGGCGCTTGCGAGCGCAATCGAGTATAGGGGATGCGCTTTTGGCTGTGTAGGCCTTGACGGGGTTCGATTTTCGTGGCTGGTCAGGGTCTTGGCGGGATTCTGCGCCGGTTGGGGCGGTTATTGCTATCCCCCGGATGGGGGGTGCCTGGAAAGGTGGGCCTCACGCGAAGGCGCGAAGACGCCAAGAAATTCAAAGGCGTTTTCCCGCGGAGGCGCTGAGGTGTTAATGGCTAGAGCAGGCGGGCCATGGCGGCGGCGTAGCGTCGGAAGTCTTCGAGGTTTTCGTGGGTATCGCTCATGGGGGCCACCTGCCGTGGGAGGGAATTTTTTCGCGATTGAGGGCTGATTTAAGGCTTGATCGCGGATGAATCCGCTCCTACGACCGGGCTGTGCCAGGCTGGCACGGGGGCGGGGTTTCGATGACTGCTCTGGGAAGCCGAGGCTGAAGCCTCTTCCACAGTGGGGGGCTCTGCCACAGGGGATTAGAGCTTCCAGTGGTTGCCGCGCATGGGGCGGAAGGGGGCTGAGCGGTGGAGGCGGGCGGCCTGGGTGGCGAAGCGGATGTAGCGCAGGCGGGCCTCGGGGGTGGGGGCGACGAAACGCTCGTCCTCGTCTTGCGGCGGCTGTTCCACCGGCCGTTCGGCGGCTTCGCGGAGTTGGCGGCGTTCTTCTTCAGTCAGCCTGGCCATGCCATGCCTCCAGTATCTTGAGCTGGTCCTGCTTGTTGAATAGGGCCAGATAATCGGCAATCAGTTCCCAGTCCGGCGCCCTGCCCTGGTGTTTGGCTGCCTGGAGCAGCAGGCGGATGTCGAGCCAGTCCTCGTCCGCCCGGTTCGGGTCATTGGCCGCGGCCTGGATCTTGAGACCGATGAGGTCTTCTGTCTGCAACACCGGGATGCTCAAGCCGGGGCCGGCTTCCATGCGTTCCGCTCGCTCCAGCATGGAAAGAGAAGGCCCACGGAAGGCGTGCAGGATATCGATGCGGCCGAATTCGTCGGTCTCCGCCCGGTAGTGGGAGACATTCTCGGAGTGAAAGATCCGTTGATAACCCAATGCCGTGAGGATGGCGTGGGCCCGCTCCAGGTCCTGCAGCAGCAGGAGGAAATCCAGGTCCGCGGTGGCGCGCTGGACGCCGCGCATGGCCAGGGCGAAACCACCGATCAGCGCATAGTGGATGCCGTCCCGGGACAGGGCCTCGCTGAGCCGCTGAAGTACCTTGAGAAAGTCCATGGGCAGGGAGTTTAGCCTGTTTCGGGGGGCAAGGGACAAGCGGGAGGGCGGCGCAGGGGGCCAGCTGCCGTGGGAGCGAATTCATTCGCGATTTAAGGAACCTCTGATGAATTCATTCGCACCCGCAGTTGGCGCTGAGAGCGTCTGATTCAAGGCGCATTGCGCAGCACAGTAGCCTCTGTGCTACGGGCAAGCAATGCAACGCAGAAGCAGGCGTTCTCAGCGCCAACCCCTTGTGGGCCAACGGGATTTTCCCTCTCGACTTCGTTACTCCTCGCTCATGTAGCACAGGGGCTACACTACGCTCGTCGCGCCTCGCGAGAGGAAAAATCCCGTTGGCTGCGGGCGCGAATGAATTCATCAGAGGTTCCTTAAGGCTTGATCGCGGATGAATCCGCTCCTACGGCCGGGGGGATGGCTGGCTGCTCTGGGAAGTCGAGGCTGAAGCCTCTTCCACAGTGGGGGATCAGCTGAGGTGCTGGCGGACGAAGTCAGTCTCCGCCGGGTGGCGTTCGGCGCATTTGTCGAGGGCCTTGACCAAGCGGGATCGCCAGCTGGTGCCGCGCTGTTCAATGGCCGATACGGCCTCGGCCAGGCCATCAGGCGCTTCTTCCCGGAGAACCGCGAGTAGCTGCAGGGCCTGGACCCGATCCTTTTCGGATTTGGCGGCAAAGGCCGGTGGCCGGTTTTCGGAGACCAGCAGCTTGTGCAGTGCGAAGCGTTCCGGGTGGGGCACATTCACCAGTGCAAGCTGCTTGCGGCCGATGGCAACGGCCGGCATGGTGTCTTCGATCAGGTAATCGAGAAAGCGTAGCGCGGTGGCCCTGCTCTTGAGAGCCGGTACACGGCGAACGCCCTTGGCCTTGCCGATTTCCGGCGTCAGCAGGTCCACGCGCAGCTCACGGCCACGCACACGAAAGCTGGTTGAAGGTGCTTTGGGATTGAGCGGCGGGACAGGGACGAAGCCCATCTCAAGCCGGGCCAGGACATCCGGCAAGGGCTCGTCGGGTTGCGGGATGGCCAGGCCGATGTCGGATTGCCCGGCGATGTCGATGTCCTGGGTGCGGGTTGGGCTGGCCCAACGCACACCGAGCAGGTTGCCATAGACATGGAAGGCCAGGGTTCCAACCAGAACGCCGTATTCGGAGGATGGGCGGAAGATGCCGGCTTCGGCGAAGGCCACCAGGACCCTGGCGGGCGCGGTGTCGATGGGCGTACCGCCCGCGCCGATGAAGGCGGCCCGCAGCTTCTGAAGCTGGGTGCGGTCCTCACGCTCCTCACTGGACAGCGACAGCGCCTGTTCAATGACCCGGGCCGCCCGCGATTCGCTGGCGCCAAGATAGGCCTGTCGGCGCTGGCCCGCCAGGTCGAGATACTGGTAATAGAGATAATCGCGCCCTTTCACCGTCTTGCGGACGAGGGAACCGGGGCGTTTGCCCATGTCGCTGGCCAATCCCATGCCGAGGGCCAGTTCGCTCAGTTCGGCGTACAGCGTCCGGGCGGTGAGGGACAAAGGCGTGTAATGCATCAGCCAATCTCCACTGGAGTTATACGCATAATAGAATGTTATTGCGTATAACTCCAGTCGCCGCCGGTATGGAGCCCGTGTAGCCTGTTTCGGGGGACAAGGGACAAGCGGGAGGACGCGGGCGGCCTCCCGCCGTGGGCGCGAATGAATTAATCAGAGGTTCCTTAAGGCTTGATCGCGGATGAATCCGCTCCTACGGTGGGGTGGGGGGCCGGGTTATTTTATGACGCGCAGGCTGGTGGGGAGTTTGGCCTGGTCCTGGGGGCTGTCGGACAGGGTTTGATCGTGGCGCGGTTCGGCCTCGTCGCGGCGGCGGTTGAATTCGGGGACGAGACGGCCGAGGGCGTCGAGGACGCCGGTTTCGCTGCGGGCGAGCGCCGCGCTGGTCAGGGCCTCGACGTTTTCCTCGATGCCGGCGGCGATGTCGTTGTTGTCGGCCAGGAGCAGTTTGCTGTGGCCGGTGCCGTGCAGGGTTTCGGTGTCGTAGAAGAGTTGTTCTTCCAGCTTTTCGCCGGGGCGCAGGCCGGTGTAGACGATCTTGATGTCCTCGCCGGGGGTGAGCCCGGAGAGGCGGATCATGTTCTCGGCCAGTTCCCGGATCAGGATGGGCTGGCCCATTTCCAGCACGAAGACTTCCCCGCCGCGGCTCAGGGCCGTGGCCTGGATGATCAGGCCGGTGGCTTCCTCGATGGTCATGAAAAAGCGCTTGACCTCGGGGTGGGTGACGGTGACCGGCCCGCCCTCGCGGATCTGGCGCTCGAACAACGGAATCACCGAGCCGGCCGAGCCGAGCACGTTGCCGAAGCGGGTGATGAGATAGCAGGTGTCCGGGTGGCGCTTTTGCAGCGACAGGCACAAGAGTTCTGCAGCGCGCTTGGAGGCGCCCATGACGTTGGTGGGGTGGACGGTCTTGTCGGTGGAGACCAGCACGAACTTGCGCACACCAAAGTGGCCGGCGGCCTCGGCGATGATGCGGGTGCCCAAGGTGTTGTTGCGCACACCCTCGACCACATTGCTCTCGAGCATGGGGACGTGCTTGTAGGCGGCCGCGTGCAGGACGATATCCGGCTTTTTCTGCCGGAACAGGGCCTGGACCCGGGCCTGATCGCAGACATCGCCGAGGACGAAGTCGATGGGCGCCTGACTGCGGGCCATGGACAGGGCGTGCTCGGCCTCGTAGAGGTTGTATTCGGACTGGTCGAAGACCACCAGGCGGGCCGGTTCGTGGCCCAGCACGCGCTTGCACAGCTCCAGGCCGATGGAGCCGCCCCCGCCGGTGACCAGCACCGTCTTGTTGCGAACGGTGGCGGCGATGGCGCCGTCGTCGAGGTTGACCGGGTCGCGGCCGAGCACATCCTCGGTGGTGACCGGGCGCAGGCCTCCGAAGCCGTTGCCCTCCTCGTCCTCGGTCATGCTCGCGCTGACCTGGCAATGGACACCGGCCTCGTTGGCCTGGGCAAGGATTCGGGAGTAGGTCTTACGGCCCGGCTTGGGAATGGCGACGATGACCTGGTCGGCCCGCTTGCGCCGGCAGAGTTCGGCGAGCTGGCTGGTGGGGCCGAGCACGCGCACGCCGTAGATTTCGGTGCCCCATTTGTTGGGGTCATCATCCACCAGGCCGACCGGGCGCAGGCTGGTATAGACGCGCAGGCCGCGCAGGACGTGCTCGCCGTTCTTGCCGGCGCCGACCACGATCACGTTCTGGACGCCGCGTTCCTCGCGCCGGTGGATGTGGTATTCCTTGAGCGCCCGGTAGAAGGCCCGCGCGCCGCCGGTGCCGCCGAGCAGGAAGAGCGGATAGAGGAAGATCACCGAGCGCGGCACGCCGGCAAGGCGGTCGTAGATGAACAGGGCGGCGAGGGTGATGAGCGCACCCACGGCGACGGCCTTGGACAGGCGCACCAGGTCGGGCATGGAGGCGAAGCGCCAGACGCCGCGGTAGGCGCCGAAGGCCCAGAAGGTGAGCATGTGGGCCGGGATGGCGACCGCGGCCAGGATGAGCATGGGGAGCCAGAAGTCCGCCGGGATGGAGCCGAGGTTGAAGCGGACCCAGAAGGCGGCGGCAATGGCCAGGGGGACCCAGAGGGCATCATGGGCAATGATCAGGGCACGGCGAATCCGCCGTGGCTGATGGTTGCTGTTGTGTTGCGGTTTCTGAGCACCCTTCATTGGGCTTCAACCTCCCCAGCGCCTATCGTCCGTGTCAGGCGGATAAAAATGGAACCGGCGTGACCCTGTCGGCGGTGACAGGGGCACTCCCCCCCCAGAGCGCCACACCGAGAGTGGTAAGGATAGCTTGGGGAAGGGGTTTAGTGAAGTGCTGAGTGCTGAGTGCTGAGTGCTGAGGGGATCCCCCTCTGTCTCCCCCTTCCGAGCGGAGCTCGCAAG
>NZ_SLKM01000178.1:0-6201 GCF_007134575.1 Natronospira sp. | reverse complement strand
GGATGATGGACCTGGGTGCCACCGTCTGTACCCGAAGCCGTCCCGACTGTGAGCACTGCCCCCTGGCCGATGGCTGTGGAGGCCACGCCAGCGGCGAGCCCGAGCGCTGGCCCGGCAAGAAACCCAAAAAGGCCCGCCCCCTGCGCAAGACCCGCATGCTCATGCCCGTTGCCGAGGGCCGGGTCCTGCTCCAGCGCCGACCACCGGCCGGCATCTGGGGCGGTCTCTGGGCCTTTCCCGAAGTGGAAGACAGCCCCGCCGCCTGGAGCCGCACCCGCTTCGGCCTGGAGCCCGAGGCAACCGAAACCTGGGCCAGCCTTCGCCACGGCTTCAGCCACTTCGAACTGGAAATCCAGCCCATCCGCCTCGACCTCCCGTCCCGGCCAGAGATCGTGGCCGACACCAACAGCGAATGGTTCCCCCTGGACCATCCCCCCGAAGTCGGCCTCGCCGCTCCCGTGTCGAAACTCCTGGACCGGTTGCGACGGCGGCATTAACAATCCGTAAGAGCGAATTCATTCGCGATTCAGCGGTTGTATCGGCCCCAATCGCGAATGAATTCGCTCCTACGGACGGTGGCGTCTCTCGTAGACCCCCATCCCAAACTGATAAAATCTCCCCCAACCACAAACCCCAACCCCGGAAACCCCCATGACCCGAAAAGTAAACTGCGTCCTCCTCGGAACCGAAGCCGAAGGCCTCGACCGTCCGCCATACCCCGGGGACCTGGGCAAGCGCATCTATGAAAACGTCTCCAAGGCCGCCTGGCAGCAATGGCTCAACCACCAGACCATGCTGATCAACGAATACCGCCTTTCCCCCATCGAGCCCTCGGCCCGCAAGTTCCTGGAAGAGCAAATGGAAAAGTTCTTCTTCAGCAATGACAAGGTCACTAAACCGGAAGGCTACGTGCCCCCGGAATAACGTCCCTACACCTCCCCACCGTAGGAGCGGATTTATCCGCGATCAGGCTCTGTCGGAGTCTCAATCGCGAATGAATTCGCTCCTACGGCGGGATACCACCCGCTCCTTGCTCCTTGCTCCCCATTCTCCTAATAATGGCCCGATGCCAAAACGCCACCCCCCAATCCGCCTCGGCATCCTCTTGGCCACAATCCTGGCCCTAAGCTCCACCCAGGCCCTGGCCAATGCCTTCACCAGCCTCGACCCGCGCTCCATGTCACTGGGTGGCGCCGGGGTGGCCGCAACCCGGCCCTACAATGCCCCCGCCTTCAACCCGGCGCGCCTGGCGGGCAACCCCCAGATCGAAGGGCGGCGGGATGATCGCGCATTCAGCCGGGCCTTTGGTGGCATTCGCCTGATTGACCGGGACGGCTTTCTCGACTCCCTGGACCGCTTCCAGGAAAACGACAACCAGTCCCGTCTGAAACAATCCCTGGATCAACTGGAAGCTCGAATCAGTGATCAAAGCGTCACCCGCCAGGACCTGCGTGCCGTATTCCGCACCGCCGATGAGCTCCTGGATGACTACCAGAGTCTGTCCGACAAACCCCTGCGCCTGGCCGCCAGCGCCGGCTTCAATCTGGGGGCCCCTGGTGAACGCTTCGGCTTCGGCGCCAGCATTCGTCAGAACGCCGTTGTCGGCATGGAACTGCGCATCAGCCAGGAAGATATTTCCCAGGTAAGACAGGTCATCGACTTCATCGAAGTGCTCATGGATATCATCGACGAGGAAGTCATACCGCCCGACCTCGAGCTGCCAGATGTGGGGGACGATCTGACTTCCGATTTTGCCCTGCGCGGGGCCATGGTCAGAGAAGTCGGGCTCAGCGTGGGGGCTCGAATTCCCCAGCAACCCCGGACCTACCTGGGGGTCAACCTGAAGTCCCTGCAGATTGATACATTGGATTGGGAAACGGATGTGGAAAGGGCGCGCACCGAGAACTTCGAGCTTGATGACCAGCGCCTCATTCACGCCGATGTCAACGTGGACCTGGGCGTGATTCACGAGCTCGACGACGGCTGGACCGCCGGCATGATGGTGCGCAATCTGATTCCCCGCGACTACCGCACCGTGCTGGGCAATCAGGTGCCCCTGAGGCCCACCTTTCGCGGCGGCCTGGCCTGGCAGAATCCGCGCTGGACGGTGGCCGTGGACATGGACCTCAATGAGACCGTGGCCATTGGCTTTGACCCGGCCAAGCAATACCTTGCCATGGGGGTTGAGCATCGTCCCCTGCGCTGGCTCAGCTTGCGGGGCGGGTATCGTTATGAGCGGGTGCTGGAAGAGGGCAACATCTCCCTGGGGATCGGCCTGTCCAGCCGCCGCAGCCATTTCGACCTCGCCCTCAGCGGCGACGCCGGCGACTCCTTCGGCGCCGCCATGCAGTTCGGCGTCAGGTTTTGAGAGCAGCGAGCGGCGAGCTTCGAGCAAAACAAGGCCCTGCCAATCCGTCGCCGGAGCGAATTCATTCCCGATCGGGAGCTTGATCCCCCTCTGTCTCCCCCTTCCGAGCGGAGCTCGCAAGGGGGAGGACCTTGTAAGTGGATTGGGGATGGATTCAGGCGACTGCCTCACATCGAAGGGCCCTCCTCCTTGCCGCCGCCGGCGGCGGGAAGGGGGAGACGGAGGGGGATCAGACTCTAGCCATCAAGATAAGACCGAACTTCCCGAAGCGCCTTCACCAGCCTGTTCCGCTCGCGCACTGGAATCTGCCCCATCCGCTCCTTCAGATGCACAATATGCGCCGGAAACACCTCCCGAAAGGTCGCCTCACCCTTCTCGGTCAGCCGGGCATAGGTCCGTCGCCGATCCTCCTCGCAGGGAACCCGCTGCACCAGGCCCTTGCGCTGGAGGCGATCCACCACACTGGTCAACGTGGTCTTGAACAGCAAGGTACTCTCGCCCAGCTCAGTCAGGGTCATCCCGGGAGTATTGCCCAGCGTCATGAGCACATCGAACTCCGCCGGATTGAAGCCGTGGCGGCGGATATCGGGAATGGCATAGGACTCAAAGGCCTGATAGGTCCGGACCAACTCCCGGATCAGGGTCATGAAGGGTTCTCGGGCAGCTTCTTCGGGCGTCATTGTTATCGTCCAGCGGCCAGTTTCTCGACATCGAACACAGACTGTAGCAGGCCCGGCCTCACTGTCCCTGCAGGAGGCTTGGTTCACGGAGCCAGTGGATTACCCTTTTCCCCGGACTGCAAAGCGTCGATACTCTCTGATTCTCGAGCCATTCTACCTGCAAGGAAAGATCGGGAGAATCGGACCAGAGAAAGATAATTCTACCGACACAAGCAGGGGCAGGTATGTCTTTCAGCCAAAGGGGTCAGCACTGGATAGCGGGGTTGGACCGTGCATTGGGTTTTCCGCGTGAGCGCCGCCGCTTCCGTCGCCGGCATGGCTACCCGCCAAACCTCCGCCAGCCCCGAAGCTTCAACGAGAAGATTGTCTGGCGCAAACTCTTTGACCGCAATCCGGATTTCGTCCGTGTTGCCGACAAGGTTGAGGTCCGCGACTACCTCTGCGAGGTTCTCGGTCGCGACCAGGCCGAGCCCCACCTCGTACCCCTCCAGCAGGTATGCGAGCGGGCGGAGGAACTGCAACTGGATCAGCTCACTCGCCCCTGCGTCATCAAGCCCAGCCACTCGTCGGGCCGGGTGATGTTCCTGCGGGGTGACGACCATGAGCCCGGCAGCAAGGCTGTTCAAGCCCAATGCAATCAGTGGTTGAGGGAATACGATTACGGCATTCGCCGCCACGAGTGGGTCTACACCTGTCTCCAGCCCCGCATCATGGTGGAAGAACTGCTGGATGACGGCAGTGGCCAGGCGCCCCCTGATTACAAGTTCTTCGTCTTTCACGGCCGGTTGGAGATGGTGCATGTGGACCTGGACCGCTTCCAGGGTCACCGCCGGTCCGTCTTCGACCGGGACTGGCGGCATCTCGACCTGGAGTACGAATTTCCCCGCGGCCCGGATCTGCCCCGTCCGTCGGGGTTCGACACGATGCGCGATCTGGCCGAGCGCGCCGCCGCCGGTTTCGATTTCATGCGCGTGGATCTTTACAACATCGACGGCCACATCTACTTCGGTGAACTCACCTGCTATCCGGCCTCTGGCCGCGGCCATTTCTCTCCCACCGACTTCGATTTCCAGCTTGGCAGCAAATGGCGCATCCCCGCTTAGAACCATCCGGCCTTTGAAAAATTGGTCCAACAGGTGCAAACTCAACCCGCTGCCGGGGGGAAGATTCAGAAGAAAGGATTCGAGGGAGAGGGGAATGCTGCTTAAATCGCTTGGCTACCGGCTGGAAGCCGCTCTGGACCGTTTATTGGCCTATCCGCTGGAACGAAGACGCTTCAAGCGCGACGTGGGTTACTGGCCCCGCCTGCGCCGACCGCGCAGTTACAACGAGAAAATCGTCTGGCGCAAGCTGTTTGATCGCAATCCCCAGCTCGCCCGCGTGACCGACAAGTGGTTGCTGAGAGGCTACGCCATTGAGCAGTTGGGACGCGAGCGCGCCGAGGAGCACCTGGTTCCCCTCTACGGCCTCTACAACAAGCCCGAGGCCATGACGGAGGCCGACCTTGCCCGTCCCTGCGTGATCAAGCCGACCCATTCCTCCGGCCGCGTGATGCTGTTTCCCGAGGGCCTGGACCGTGACATCGGCGAGGTCCGCGAGCGCGTCGCCCACTGGCTGGCCGAGCCCGCCCACCGCATTCGCCACCATGAATGGGCCTACTCTCAGCTCAAGCCAAGGGTCATGGTCGAGGCCTGGCTGGAAGGCGAGAACGGTCAGCCCCCGCCGGACTACAAATTCCTGGTCTTCGGCGGGCGCACGCGCCTGATTCAGGTCCATCAGGACCGCTTCGGCAATCATTGCCGCTCGGAATTCGACCGCGACTGGCGCTTTCTGGAAGTCGACGGCGACGGGCGCGGCAGCGACCCCCTGCCGTGCCCCGAGCGCTATCCGGAGATGCTGGCCCTGGCCGAGCGTCTGGCCCAGCCCTTTGATTTCATGCGGGTGGATCTCTATCTGGTCGGGGGGCGGATCTACCTTGGCGAGCTCACCGCTTACCCAGGCTCCGGGCGGCGTTGTTTCGATCCCAGCCAATTTGATTTCGAGCTCGGGCGCCACTGGCGTCTTCCCGGGCCGGGGGTCCGACTCGGCCTCGGCAGGCAACCGGAACTGGCCCGCTAGTCAGCCGGCGGCGGTTCAGATTTCGCCGCGCAGCCAGGCCCAGCCCAGGCCGAGATATTCGTGGATGGCCCGCTCGGTCATGGCCAGGGCATTGGCGGTCGGCAGTAGCAGTCGCGTCGGCCTGCCCCCCCGGGTCCGCCAGACCGTGGGTGCCGGTATCGGCTCCAGGCCCTGCTTGCGGGCGAGAGCCATGGCCCGGGGCATATGCGAGGCCGAGGTCACCAGCACAAAGGACTCACCTCCCAGCCTCTCGGCCAGTGCCCGAGCCTCCTCGCGGGTATTGCCGGGCCCCGGCTGGGTCTCCATCCGCGCCGGATCCACCCCCAGGGAAAGCGCGGCCCGGCTCATCACCGTGGCGCTGGGCGCACCCGCAAAGGCAGTCCCGCCCGAGAGCAGCAAACGGCTGTCCTCAATGGCCTGATGCACCCGCATCCCCTCCATCAGACGCAGCGCCGCAACCCCGGAAAGACGCGTGGTGGCAGGCCGCTCCGAGGCATCCGAGGCATAGGAACCCAGCACCACCACCCAACCCACATCGGCCAGCGCCTCCGGACTCTCCAGCGGCTCGTACTGACGCTCCAGCGGCAGCAG
This sequence comes from Natronospira sp., assembly GCF_007134575.1. Lineage (NCBI taxonomy): Bacteria > Pseudomonadati > Pseudomonadota > Gammaproteobacteria > Natronospirales > Natronospiraceae > Natronospira > Natronospira sp. The sequence continues at coordinate 444 of NZ_SLKM01000178.1, read as the reverse complement.
CAGGGCCCGCGCAAAGGGCTCATTGGAAGCCAGCCCCAGAATCAAAACCCCACAGGCCCCCAACACCAAACCCCAGCTCCGCCAGCCCGTCACGACCAGCCCGCCGCCCACGAGCAGCAGGACCAGCACAATGGCGAGAGGGGAGAGCAGAAAGGAGAGACCGTTAGCCATTCCAGATAGGGGTTCCGTGTTGGTGACTGCAGGCGAATTTTAACCCATGAAGAGACAGATCGCCGCGCCCGGCCAAGGTTTTGTTTTTGGGTTAGGGGTGAGGAGTGAGAGGTTAGGGGAGGGCCCTTCGACGAAGCCGCAGCGGCTGAATCGACCCCCCAAGCCAATTACCAGGTCCTCCCCCTTGCGAGCTTTGCTCGGAAGGGGGAGACAGAGGGGGATCAGGAAGTGGGCAGTGCCATGGTCTTTCAATCCCCCTCCGACTCCCCCTTC
>NZ_SLKM01000269.1:0-6209 GCF_007134575.1 Natronospira sp. | reverse complement strand
TTCCCTCCAATTCAACGTGACCTACGACTTCTAAATCGATCAGGTCTGACGGCTTGCCGGCATTGGCCGGAGACTGGAAAACCCCGGCACTTGCCGGGGTTTTTTTGTGTCTGGAATTGACCCGAGAACACGGGAACGATTGTCGTTTGATTGTTGTCTTCTGGAATATCTTGCTTATCCTCCCTCAGGACTGAAGGAATACTGCCATGTCGATCCGATCTGCCGGCCTGATCCGCCCGTTGGTCTTGTTCACAGCCGTGCTGCTCGCTGCCCCCGTCCAGGCCAATGAGGACCTGGACGGATTTCACTTCGGTGGCGGCGTCAGCAGCAATTCCGTCTCCGGCAGCCGTAATGCCATCGGTGCCCAGTTCTTTGGCGGCTATGACTTCGGTCCGATCCTCGGCGATGCCAATCTGCTCGCTGAGGTGGGCTACATGGACAGCGATTTCATCAGTGACGGCCGCCGCCGCCCCTCTGCTCAGGGCTTGTGGGCCACTGCAGTCGCCCAGCTCCCGCTTACCGGATACTGGTCCCTGCTCGGCCGGGCAGGTCTCGATTTCGGCGACGATGATGGCTTGATGGTTGGGGTTGGCGGCGCCTGGCAGGCCAATCAGCAATTGCAGTTGCGGGGCGAAATCATTGCCCGTGACAACATCGATTCCTTCCAATTCAACGTCGTCTACGGATTCTGATCCCGCGGTCAGGGGCGAATATCGTGCTTGCGCAGTCGGGCCCGGAGCTGGTCATAGCTCAGCCCCAGTCGGCGGGCGGCCGCTGCCTGGCTGCCCTGGCAGGCGGACAGGGCCTGGCGGATCCATTCCCGTTCCTGTTCGGCCAGCGCCTGATCCAGATTATCGGGCAGGGTGGTCGGGTGTTCGGCGTCCCGGGGGGCGGCTGTCGGCGGTTCAGGGTTTGCATCGCTGATCGTTCCCGCCTCGCCCCAGGGGGATCCAAAGGGATGGAGGACGATCTCCTCAACCGGCTCTTCCGGGTCTGGATGACGGTACAGTGAGCGTTCCACGGCGTTCTTCAGCTCCCTGACATTGCCGGGCCAGCGGTGGGCCAGCAGCGCCTCCCGGGCGGATTGGGCGAAGCCGGGAAAAAACGGCCGTCCCAGCTCCCGGGTCATGCCCATGGCGAAATGCTCGGCCAGCAGGGGTATATCTTCCGGACGTTCCCGCAGCGGCGGGACGCGGATCACGTCGAAGGCCAGCCGATCCAGCAGGTCCGGGCGGAACTCGCCCCGCCGGGCCATGGCGGGCAGGTCGGCATTGGTGGCGGCGATCACCCTGACGTCTGCCTGTTGCATCTCACTGCCGCCCACCCGCTCGAACTCACCGTACTCCACCGCGCGCAGGAGTTGCTCCTGCATGCGCTGGGAGATAGTGGCCAGTTCGTCCAGGAACAGAGTGCCCCCGTCAGCCCGTTCAAAGCGACCGGCATGGCGCCGGTTCGCCCCGGTAAAGGCGCCCGCCTCGTGACCGAACAGCTCGGTCTCCAGCAGCGACTCGCTCAGGGTGGCGCAATTGAGCCGCAGCAATGGTCCGTCCCAGCGGGCTGAGAGAAAGTGCAGGCGCTCGGCGATCAACTCCTTGCCGCTGCCCCTTTCCCCGATCACCAGCACGGGCTTGTCCAGCCGCGCCGCCCGTGAGGCATGTTCCAGCGTCTCGAGAAAGACCCGCGATTCCCCGAGCGGGGTGCCGTGACCACCAGCTTGGTTCATTTGACCACCATATGCGGTGTAGAGGGCCAGATTCTTGGTATTGTACACCACTCTGGTTCTGTGGCAACGAAGCAATATGCTTTAATTTCAATGCGTTAGGAAGTTGGCACGCCGGCTGCAACAGAGAAGGGCGAGGCATCAGAACACACAGGAGCAAGACATGGGCATTTTTACGCGTTTCAGTGACATCGTGAATTCAAACCTCCATGCCCTGCTGGACAAGGCCGAGGACCCGGAAAAGATGGTCCGACTGATCATCCAGGAGATGGAGGACACCCTGGTGGAGGTTCGTTCCACCGCCGCTCGCACCATCGCCGACCGCAAGTCGGTTCAGCGCCGCATCGCCCAGTGGCAGGCGGAGGTGGACGAATGGGCCGAAAAGGCCGAGCTGGCCATCAACAAGGACCGGGAAGACTTGGCCCGCGCCGCGCTGGTGGAAAAACAGCAGGCCGCCGAACAGGTGGCGCATCTGGAGGCCGAGGACAAGGTGCTGGGCGAGAGCCTGGACAAGCTCAACGAGGACATCAGCCGCCTGCAGAACAAGCTCAATGACGCACGTAGCCGACAGAAGAGCCTGATTCAGCGGCGTCAGACCGCCTCCAGCCAGCTGAAGGTCCGCCAGCGTGTGCATGACAGCCGCCTGGATGAAGCCCTGTCCCGTTTCGAAGGCTATGAGCAGCGCCTGGACCACCTGGAGGGCGAAGCCGAGGCCATGGACCTGGGTCGTGGCGGTGACGGGGTCCGCCAGGCCTTCCGGGACCTGGAGGCGGCCGAGGACGTGGAGAGCGAGCTCGCCGAGCTCAAGGCCCGCCTGCGGGAACAGTCAGAGCGCTAAGCCACCAGCGAAGGGAGTCCGGGACCATGTCAGAGCATATCGTCGCACTGCTGATCATCTTCATGGTGATCGTACTGCCACTGTGGCTGCTGCTGCATTACATCACCCGCTGGAAGCAGACCCGCGGGCTGTCCGGAGAGGACGAGCGCAGCTTGGTGGAATTGTGGGAGCTGGCTGATCGCATGGAAGAGCGCCTCCATACCCTGGAGGAAATCATTGATGATCGCGAACCACCGCGAGGGAGGAGGTCATGAGCAAGCCGTATCGAAGCCAGGCCCCTCTGGGTCTGTATCGGGATCCCGAATGGGCGGTGATCTTTGGTGTCTGCGCCGGCTTGGCGGGGCGCATCGGCGTCAATCCCTGGGGCGTGCGGGTGTTGTTTCTGATCGGCCTGGTGCTGTTCACCTGGCCGACCGTGATCGCCTATCTGACCGCCGCCCTGCTGCTGCCCCGCCGGGGGCTGATCTGGCGCGGCGGCAGGGAAGAACGGGATTTCTGGCGCACCGCCGCCCGTGATGGCCTGGAATAGGAGGAAGCAAAGATGACACGTATCAGCGACTTACACGGCGAACGCTCGGCCCCGGCGCGACTCTATCGTGATCCCGAGCGGGGCTGGATTGCCGGGGTTTGCGCCGGCATCGCCGATTATCTCAGCATCAGCGTGGCCGGTGTCCGCTTTCTGACCATCGTCGCCCTGCTCTTTTTCATGCCTTTTGTGATCATCGCCTACATTGCTCTGGCCCTGTTGTTGCCACGGCGACCGCGGGCGCTCTACCAGAGCGCGGAGGAGGAGCGGGCATGGCGCCAACTTCGCCAATCACCGCCGGAGACTCTGCACCGCGTCCGCGCCCGGTTCCGCGACCTTGAGCGGCGGCTGCAACGCATGGAGCGCCATGTCACCTCCGGACGCTATGATCTGGATCGAGAGTTTCGTGATCTGAACCGGCGCTGAGCCAATTCGGATACGCGTGACAGGAGAAGCAGCATGAAATCAGCGGAACGCGACGCGGCTGCCCCGAGTGAGGAGTCATCCCGGGCCCGTTATTCAGCGGATGAGCTGGAGCAGGTTGTCCGCCGTGCGGCGGAACTGCAGAGCCAATCCGGCGGTGCCGAGCCGGCCGCCTTCAGCGAGCAGGATGTGCTCAGGATTGCCGCCGATGTGGGCATCAGCGTCGAGCACGTACGCGAGGCATTGGTGGAGGTCCGGTCCCAGGACCTGCTCGGTGAGGTCCTGGATGAAGATCCATTGATGAGCAGGATATTCAGCAGCCCGGTGGCCAGTGTCAGCCGACGCCTGCCCGGTGAGCGAGAGTCTGTGCAGGCGCGGATTGAAAGCCTGCTGGAGCAGGAGCAGTCCCTGCAGCCGGTGCGCCGTACCGCCGGGCTCTCCGTCTGGGAGCCTTCCGGGGATCTGGGTGACGTGGTTGAGCGCCTGGTGGATTTCGGTGGTCGCCAGTTCAAGCTGGTGGAAGCCGAACACGTGTCCTTGAACGTCGCCAACTGGGATCGGGACAATGTCATTGTCCGTCTGAGCGCGGATCTTCGGGAAAAGCGCAACGAATGGATCGGCTGGTGGGCGGCCGGCATCGGCGTCGGCCTTTTCCTGCTGTGGGGGGTTCTGGGTAGCGCCCTCTGGGCCTGGTTGCTTCTCGGTGTCGCCGGGGTTGCCGCCACCGCGGTGGCATTGCTGGATATCCGTCGTTCCTTGCGCCTCAAGCGCCACCGCTTTCGATTGGCCCTTGAGGGCTTGCTGGACCGTCTGAATTAAGCAAAGGGGATACCAAACTGCGCGATGACGTCAGGCGCCTGGAAGAGCGGGTTGCGGCCCTGGAGGCCATTGTCACGGATGGCCGTGAGGACCTGCGCCGCCAATTTCAGGACCTCGGCCGATAATCAGTGCTGCCTAAGTGGCTGATTTTACGTGAAAACGGAAATATTCTATGAACCGGGGCGCCTGTTCCCGGTCCAAGTTATGGTGAATCGGGATTAGCCGAGGCCCCCTCGGGGCTGTTAGGATATCCCGTCTTTTTCCGCGGGCCACCGGTCCGCGGTGTTGTTTCTGGGGTTGGAACACCCCGCCAGACCAGACTGAAATGGGGGTGACCATGTCCAAGGTGACCAGGATCGAGGAAGTGCAGGCGGCCCGCGAGCTGGAGGGTTCCGATATAGAGCCCCGCCGCTTCAAGGTATTTACCGACAAGAATCTGGACAAGATCGAGCATCTGTCCCGGCTGGACGATCAGACCGTCTTCGAAATGAAGGTGGTTTCCAGCGTGCTGCCGTTCCGCGTCAATGAGTACATGATCAATGACGTCATCGACTGGGGCAATGTCCCGGCCGATCCCCTCTATCAGCTCACCTTTCCCCAGCGGGACATGCTGCCGCCCGAGATGTACGAGGAAATGGCTGCCCTGCACCGCGAGGGCGCGGACAAGAAGGCCATCAAGGAGAAGGCGCGGGAACTCCGTGAGCGTCTGAACCCCCATCCCGCCGGCCAGAAGGAAATGAATCTGCCCACGGACGATGACGGCGAGGTCATCGACGGACTGCAGCACAAGTACAACGAGACCGTGCTGTTCTTCCCGTCCAACGGCCAGACCTGTCATTCCTATTGCACCTTCTGCTTCCGCTGGGCCCAGTTCGTGGGTGATCAGGAATTCAAGATCGCCGCGGATGATGCCGCGCGCATGCAGAGCTACCTGCTGTCCAACAAGCAGGTGAGTGATCTGCTCATGACCGGCGGCGATCCGATGATCATGAAGACCCGCAAACTCCGGGAATACCTGGAGCCTCTGACGGGCGAGTCCTTCTCGCACATCCAGACCATCCGGATTGGTACCAAGGCGCTGAGCTTCTGGCCCTATCGTTTCGTCACCGACAAGGATGCCGATGATGTCCTGGATCTGTTCCGGGAGCTGGTCGCGGCCGGCAAGCATGTGGCGGTCATGGCTCATTACAACCACTGGCAGGAATTGCAGACCGACGTGGCTCGCGAAGCCATCCGCCGGGTGCGGGACACGGGCGCCGAAATCCGCTGTCAGGGGCCCCTGTTGCGCAATATCAACGACGACCCGGAAGTCTGGACCCGGATGTGGAATGAGCAGGTCAGCCTGGGCATGATTCCCTACTACATGTTCGTGGAGCGGGATACGGGCGCCAAGGCGTATTTCGAAGTGCCCCTGGTGCGCGCCTGGGAGATCTACCAGCAAGCCATGCAGAAAGTATCCGGTCTGGGCCGCACTGCTCGTGGGCCTTCCATGAGCGCCGGACCCGGCAAGGTGGAAATCCAGGGTGTCAGCGAGGTGAAGGGGGAGAAGGTGATCGTGCTCCGCTTCATTCAGGGCCGCAATCCCAACTGGGTCAATCGCCCCTTCTTCGCCAAATACGACCCGGAAGCCACCTGGCTGGATCAGCTCGAGCCGGCCTTCGGTGAGAAGGAGTTCTTTTTCGAGGCCGAATATCGCCAGATGTGTGAAGATGCCCGCACTTTCCTGGAAGGCAAGAAGCTGGTCTGAACTCATCAGCCAGTGAAAGCAGGCCCGAGGCCTGTGCCGGTTTCCGGCACAGGCCTTTTCATTTTCAGAACCCCATGCCTATGATGAAGCCGGTGAACTCCATGCCGGAATCCAGATAGCGTTCGTGCCGATAGCC
>NZ_SLKM01000076.1:0-6210 GCF_007134575.1 Natronospira sp. | reverse complement strand
CGACATGAGCTTCGGGTCGCTGTCGCGGGAGGCGAAGATCGCGCTGGCGATGGGGGCGGAACAGGCGGGGACCGGTATCTGCTCCGGCGAGGGCGGCATGCTGCCGGAAGAGCAGGCCGAGAACAGCCGCTATTTCTATGAGCTGGCCAGCGCCAAGTTTGGTTATTCGGAGCAATTGCTGGAGAAGGTGCAGGCCTTTCACTTCAAGGGTGGGCAGGGTGCCAAGACCGGCACCGGCGGGCATCTGCCCGGCAATAAGAACACGGGCAAGATCTCCCAGGTTCGGGGTATTCCGAAGGGCCAGCCGGCGGTGTCACCGCCCACCTTCGAGGATCTGGCCTCGGTGGAGGATTTCCGCCGCTTCGCGGCCCGGGTGCGGGACATCACCGGCGGCATCCCGGTGGGCTTCAAGCTCAGCGCCCAGCACATCGAGAAGGATATCCAGTTCGCCCTGGATGCCGGCGCCGATTACATCATCCTGGATGGCCGGGGCGGGGGCACGGGGGCGGCACCGTCCATGTTCCGGGACCACATCAGCGTGCCCACCATTCCCGCCCTGGCACGGGCACGGCGTTATCTGGATGCCCAGAAGGCCAGTGGCCGGGTGACCCTGATCGTGACGGGTGGGCTGCGCATGCCCATGGATTTCGTCAAGGCCATGGCCCTGGGGGCGGATGGTGTGGCCCTGGCCAACAGCGCGATGCAGGCCATTGGCTGTGTGGGTGCGCGCATCTGCAACACCAACAACTGCCCGGCCGGCATCGCCACCCAGCGCGAGGAACTTCGTCGTCGCCTGGATGTGGAGGCCTCCGCCCAGCGCCTGAACAACTTCCTCGGTGCCTCCGTGGCCCTCATGCAGGTGATGGCCCGCGCCTGCGGCCATGATGCCCTGGGCAAGTTCGATCTCACTGATCTGACTGCCTGGCATAACGAAATGGCCCGGCTGGCCGGCATCCCCTATGCCGGCGTCGATCCATCAGCCTAATGCGCTGCCTGTCCAGCTTGTAGTGGGCAGGGCATTCCAGTTGGGCTATGGTTGGGACAGATGGGGAGGTGCCATGGGCGGTCAACGAAGGGGTGTTGGGGCAAGCGTGGCCATGTTGCTGGCTGCCGGATGCATGCTGATCAGTGATGTCAGGGTCCCGGACCGGGTGATTGTCCCCAACGATGCGCTGCCCGCCCTGGATGCACTGGATGTTCACCAGGCTTCGCTTCGCCTGCAGCCACAGACCGTAACTATGGCCAGGCGCCTTGAATCGGAATTGGGCATTGACCGGCAGATTTGGAATCTTGACCTTCAACGTGCCCTCACCACGGCCCTGACTGGGCCGGGGCGGGCGCATATGCAGGCGGTGCGTCCGGGGAGCTCGTCGGATGAGGATTCATCGCAGCCGGAGAGGGGCGAGACACCAGGTTTATCCTTGTCTCCTGTCGTACAGCAGACTCCCCCCGCCAATTCAGATATCGTGCTCTCGCCCCATCTGAATCGAATTACCGCACAGACCCGTCGTGTCGCATGGAACGGACACGTCTTCTTCTTTCTTTCAATTGCAGTCGATAGCCGGCCGGAAGGGAAAGAACCCCGACGCCACCACGTCGTCCACGTGCTGCATGAGCAGGGAGCGGGGACCGCCAGCTTCAAAAGCGGGGCCGTGGAACCATCCCATGTTGCCGAAGGCCTGTCCCGTTCCTTGCCGAGCCAGCCCCTGAACTTTGATGTTGTGGTCGCGGATGAGGGGCCCTGGATTGTCTACCGCGACCGCGAAGGAATTTTTGCCCGGCCGCTCACCACGGGCAGTGGATTGGGGTCTGCGGTGAACGATGGGGCCAGCGAGATCCACTTTGGTGAAGCCGTTCAGGTCTCACGGGCCCGGCTACCGGTTGGGGAGTTCCAGTTTATATCGAGAATCGATGGGCAGGGCGCTCTTCACGTACTCTGGACTGACCAGCGTGAGCATAGTGATCTGTGGCACTGCCGTTTCGATCTTAAGCAGAGAGAAAGCTGTCGTCGGCCGACCCGGCTCAGCCGCTCGGTCAGCCGACAACCGATCAACCTGATGGTGCAGGGGGACGATGTCTATGTCTCCTGGATCGACAGCCGCTATTCCCGTGGTTTCTGGGATAAACGCAATTTCGCCAAGCTGTTCCTGGCCAAAAGCCGCGATGGGGGACGGTCCTTTGGCCAACCGATCTCGATTCATGAGCCGGATAATCGGGATGAGCTTCCGGGCTTCGCCATGACCCTGCCCGCTCCCGAGGGCGGCGTCCTACTATTCTGGGGCACTGAGTGGCGGGGGCACAATCCCCATGATCAGGGTCTCCATTACGGGCATCTCCTGCCCGATATGAGGACGCTGCGCCTGGCCGAAGACACGGTTCCGGGTGCCCGACTGCACGATTTCTTTACCGATGCACTGAAATCACATCATCGCCAGATGGGAGGTGACTAGGGTGCAGGTATTTTAGGGCGTAATCGCTACTTTACCCGCTTCTCTCGAAACGGCCCGCTATACTCGGCTTAGACCGCAATGGGTTTTCGGCCAGCATGGGGGAGATTTTGTCGCATCGGATACTGCCTGGGGTTGCCTGGTCGATAATGACATTGCTGGCACTTGGGGTTGCGGGCTATACCTCCATGGCGGCGTGGAACCCCGATGCCATTGATTTCATCGCCCGGCGCGATGGCTTCTTGCGCCAATCTCTCATCGTCCACGCCCTCGCTGGTTCCGTGGCCCTGGCACTTGGCCCCTTTCAGTTTCTCTCTCGCCTGCGCAATCGACACCGGCGTGTCCATCGGGCCAGTGGCTGGGTCTATCTGCTCTGTATTTTGATCAGCGGTTTGACCGGCCTATGGCTGGCCTTCTTCACGCCTGGCGGGCCTCCCGTTTGATCAGGTCTATGCCATGGCCGCCTGGGCAAGCTGGGTGGTGAACCTTCTTTTTGTGGAGTGGGTTCTGCTTCGTGAACGACGGTAAGACTCGAGGAGGTGTCATGCCGAATTGGCTAAAGCCGTCATCGCGTTTGGGCTGGGGGATGCTAGGTGCTTACCTAATACTGGCATTTTTCGCATTTCGAGAGGCCCTGACGTGCAGCGGCTGGGCCTGTGATCCGGCCGCGTTTCCCCTGGGCTTTCCCATTGCCTGGTTCATAGATTGGCTGGACTCTCTTTTTGGGATCCCAAGTCACGTGGTGAGCGTACATTTTCGGAACTGGTATTACATAGTGCCAACCGTCACGGCAAATGCAGTCTTCTATTATTTTGCAGGCAGTTTATTGGCTGTGGTTATAGCTCGTCGGCACTCACGTAGGTCTGGTCGGTGAAAAGGTTCTTGGTGGGCCCGGATCCGGTTCTGGGATGAGCATTCCTGAATCGAAGCGCTGAACATCATCCATACAGCGCTCCTCAGGCTGATGCCTATGGGGGCAGATGCGAAAGCAACTCTGGCTGTCTGGGGTGCTTGAAATTGGTTTCGGCTGGGATCCAGGGCTTCGCAGGACTCGGTGTGATACGGCCCTCGCGGTTCCAGCTAGGAATCGGGCCGGTATCTCCGGTATATTTCGAGCCTTGGAAAATTTCAACATTGCCCGGATTGGAATATGTCCCAGCGTTTGTCGATTGCAGGAATGTCAATAATCCTTGCAGCCTTGGGAGTTGGCCTCTATACGTGGCTGTCACAGGGTGGTGACCCACTACCATCGACCAGTCAGTCGGTTCCGGTGGGACATGAACAGGGTTATAGCGTTTATGAGTCTAATTGCATGGCCTGCCACGGCGGGGATGGGGCGGGTCGACCGGGGGCTTTCCCTCCGCTCGAAGGGCATGTGTCCGAGCTGTTGGGTCGGGATGGTGGGCGTGAGTATCTTCTGGATGTGGTCTTGAATGGAGTCAGCGGGCCCACTGAGATCGATGATGAGGTGTATGACGGCTTTATGCCTGGCTTTAGGCAGCTTTCTGACGAAGAGATCGCTGCCTTGATGAACTATTTGAGCCAGGCCTGGGGCAACTCGGAGGCCCTGCCAGCGGATTTTGAGCTGGTGACGGCCGAAGAGGTGGCGGAAAGACGATCCCGCGAGCTCACGCCACGGGCGGTGGGGGAATCCCAACCGCGCTGAAGCAGGCAGTGGCCGTCTGGATATGCAGTAAATCGGGTGGTTGGGGGCCGTCCGTGGGCGGATAATGGGGAAGTCCCAAGGTTATAGTCCCCCGGAGAGTGTCAGGGTGTCTGAGTCTCCAGCTTCTGAAAATAACTCGGTTTACGCGCGAATTGCCCGGGCCATCGATTTCCTGGTCAGCGAGGCGGAGCGACAGCCAAGCCTGTCGGAGGCAGCCGCCCAGGCCGCCATGTCGCCGGCCCATTTCACCCGGGTGTTCCGTCGCATGGTGGGTGTGAGTCCCAAGCGTTTCCTCTCCCTGGTGACCCTGGAAGCCTTCAAGCAGCGTCTTGCCGAGGGGGCCACGGCCCTGGAAGCCCAGCTGGATGCCGGCCTGTCCAGTGCGGGCCGGGTCCATGACCATTTCCTCAGACTGGATGCGGTATCGCCGGGCGAATATCGCCGTCAGGGTGCCGGCCTGGTCGTGCGCTATGGCTTTCATGAAGGGCCTCTGGGGGACATGCTGGTGGCCACCACGGATCGCGGCCTGTGTTTTCTGGCCTTTACCGAGGTTGAGGGCCGAACGTCTGCTCTTGGTCAACTGTCGGCAGCCTGGCCCGGAGCGCGGCTGCTGGCCGATGCCGGTCCGGGCAAGTACTACGTCGCCGCCCTCTCAAGGGCCCCCCGGGATGCCGGCCCGCTGTCGATCCACGTCCGCGGGAGCAATTTTCAGGTCCAGGTCTGGCGGGCGTTGTTAAGGATTCCCGAGGGCGTACTGCTCAGTTACGGTGATCTCGCCTCGGCGGTGGGTCGTCCACGGGCTGTTCGCGCCGTGGCCTCGGCGGTGGGGGCCAACCCCGTTGCCTGCTTTATTCCCTGTCACCGCGTGATCCGGCGCAGTGGTGGGCCGGGTGGGTATCGTTGGTCCATGCCAATCAAGTTTGCCCTGATCAGTCGCGAGTCCATTTCCGCCCCCTAGTGTGGTCCAGCGCAGGTGCGGGTGGGTTTCTTGACAAGGTAAACATTGCATAATAAAGTAAACAAAGCATGGTTAATAACGCGACCAAATCGGACGGCCAGATCCTCAAGGGGCTGCTTGACACCCTGGTCCTTGATGTTCTGCGCCAGGGACCGAATTACGGCTTTGGAATCCGGGAGCGCTTACGGTCCCGCTTGGGCGAAGATGCCGCCCTGGTGAAGGAGGCCACCCTGTATCCCTTGCTGCATCGACTGGAGGCACGCGGTCTCCTGGATGCCTATCACGAGCCCGGGCAACGCGGCAGGCCGCGCAAGTACTACCGTCTCACCTTGGAGGGGGCGGCGTTTCTGGAGGGAAGGATCCGTGAATGGCGGCGAATCGCCGCCCTGCTGGGGCGGACCGTTCTGAACACGGAGCAAGCGTCCGACGGGGAGGACAAGCAATGAGAGTTTCCAACCTATTGAGATGGCCTGGGACGGGCTTCCCGGACATTCTGGAGACAGGTGATGCCGAGCTGGACGACTATCTGCGAGTCCTGGACCGGCATTGCCTCGGTAGCCGCTCGGTTCGTCGCCAGTATGTCGAAGAGATTCGCGACAACATGCTGGAGGCCAGAGACCAGGCGGTCAAGGCCGGCCAGACTGTTGAGGCAGCCAATGCTTCGGTGGTGGCCGATTTCGGTCCGGCGGAAGAGCTGGCCCGCGTACAAAGGCAACAGCGTTGGCGAAATTTCCGCCGTGGCGCGGTCACCATGGGGCTTAGCTTCGCCCTGTTAATGCTGCTTTTTCAACTGCTCGCGGGTGGACTCGCCGACCCGGGACCCCTGGTTCTGGCCGAAATGTTCGTTTTTCATGGCCTGTTCTTTGGTTTCTTCATGGGCTTCTGGTTTGCCTTTATGTTCGCACCCGCGGCGCCGGAGGGTGGCGTATCGGCGCAGAGTCAGATGGATAAGGCCGATGGTTATGAGGTGTATTCCCCTGGGCTGAGCAAGGTTTTGGCAATCCTGCTCGGTCTGGTCTACTGGGAATTTCGCGATGATGACCAGCCGACCGCGGCAGAGTTCGATGGCGACACGGTTGCAACCCTCGCGGTGCTGGACGTCGGCCAGGCGCTATCGGTGGCACTCGTCACACATGATG
>NZ_SLKM01000307.1:0-6227 GCF_007134575.1 Natronospira sp. | reverse complement strand
GACGGCGTCAACGTGGGTCGGACCGCGGCTGGTGAAGTTGACATCGTCGATGTCACGGATGTGAACTTCGAGAGCTTCGATACTCAGGGCCTGGACTTCAACGTCCAGTATCGCTTTGGCCTGGGGAACTTCGGGGACATGGGTGTGGAGTTCAATGCAACCCACATTCTGAACTACAACACCCGAGCCACCCCCGCCAGTCCCTTGCAGGATGTGGCCGGTTTCCGTAATCAGCCGAGAAACCGTGCCGACGTCCAGCTCCGCTGGATGCAGGGGCCCCATCAGGTGAGTTCCACCACCTATTGGATTGATGGTCAGGCTCAGACCGAGGCGCTTAACCCGGACACACTCAGAGATGAGAAGATCGGTGAGGTGCCCTCCTATGCCGTGACCAATCTGAACTATTCCTACGAAACGCCCTGGGATGGCCGGATCACGGTGGGTGCCAACAATGTCTTCGACAAGGACCCGGTGCTGGACCTTAACCGGGAGTCGAACATTGAGCTCTACGACTACTTCGGTCGGGTCTATACCCTGCAGTATCGTCAGCGCTTCTAAAGCCCGAGCTGCAGTTGCCTGAAGGCAGAGAAGGCCCACCAATTTGGTGGGCCTTCCTGTTCTGGGGAACCTCTGATAAATATTAATCAGAGGTTCCCTACCATTCCGGATGGCAATCAGCCATGGAGGCGTCAGGTGGAGTCCAGCGAAACCGAGCATTGGAATGAGTATTGGCGAAGCGGCTCGATCACCTCATTTGCCGGTCGCTTCCAGGCCAACTATGAGGGCAGCATCGCTCACTATTGGGACGACCGTGCCCGCAAGTTTCCCCCGAGGGGAAAGATACTGGATATGGCGGCGGGCAATGGCGCGGTGGCCATGCTGTTGGCAGAGGCCAGTCGTCGCCATGGACTGGCACTGGAGATCCACGCCGCTGATGCCGCCGAGATTCACCCACCGCGGCAAGCCCTGAATGAGGCCAGTGATCCCCGGGGGGTTCGCTTCTGGCCTGCCTGCCCCAATGAGGCCACCGGTTTCGAGGATGCCTCATTCGATGTGGTCTGCAGCCAGTTTGGTTTCGAATATGGTCGCAGTGAGGACAGCCTGAATGAACTTGCGCGCATCCTGCGACCCGGCTGCGAGGCCTATCTGCTTTGTCATCATCCCGACTCCATCATTCTGCGGGATGCACGAGAGGAAGCCGGGCTGGCCGACCGGGTGCTATCTGAGCGTGGCTTGATTGCTCTGGCCAAGGCCTTGTCTGAAAAAATGGGTGAACACCCCAGCCGAGCCAGCCTGCGGGCCCTGGCCGATAACCCTGGCGCCGAATCCCTGCGGCAGGGACTCAATCAGGAGGTGGCGGCGTTGCAAGCCTTGGCACGGTCCGAGGCGGGACAATCCGCCCTTCGCCAATGGCTGGACAGTGTGGCGTCCTTGTTTGGCCCGGCCGTGGAGCAGCCCTTAACACGCAAGCACCAGGCGCTTGAGACACTCTCAAACAGCATTCGCCAGAATCGTAAAAGACTGGCGGATCTGATTTCCGTCGCAGTCGATGAAAACCGCCTGGCGCAATATCGAAACCATCCCGGGCTCCGCCTCGAGCATAACGGCGCCTTTCATGAGAAGAACAATCGATTACTGGCCCGGGAGCTGGTACTCAAGCGGCTCTGAACACGTACTGGATCAACCCTTCTTCATTCCTCCCGCAGCCACTCCGCCGCCCGGCGGGCGAAATAGCTCAGGATGCCGTCGGCGCCGGCACGCTTGATGCTGGTCAGGGACTCCAGAACCACCTCACGTTCATCCAGCCAGCCGTTCTCGGCCGCGGCCATCAGCATGGCGTACTCGCCACTGACCTGATAAACAAAGGTTGGCACGCCGAAGTGTTCCTTCACTCGCCGCACGATATCCAGATAGGGCATGCCCGGTTTGATCATCACCATGTCGGCCCCCTCGTTCAGATCCAGGGCGATCTCCCGGATTGCCTCGTCGCTGTTGGCGGGGTCCATCTGGTAGGTCTTCTTGTCCGCTCCGGCCAGGGCCGCCCCGGAGCCCACCGCGTCTCGGAAGGGACCGTAAAAGCTGGAAGCATACTTTGCCGAATAGGACAGAATGCGAACATTGCGGTGGTCTTGTGCCTCCAGGGCCTGGCGGATGGCAGCCACCCGCCCGTCCATCATGTCGGAGGGTGCGACCACGTCTGCGCCGGCTTCGGCATGGGAGAGGGCCTGCTTGACCAGTGCGGCGGTAGTTTCGTCATTGAGCACATAGCCCCGATGATCGATCAGCCCGTCCTGGCCGTGACTGGTGTAGGGGTCCAGCGCCACATCGGTAATCACCCCCAGTTCCGGGTATTCGGACTTGATCGCCGCCACCGCATTCTGAATCAGGCCTTCCGGATTCCAGGCTTCCTCGGCATCCAGGCTCTTGCATTCGGCTGGCACCACCGGAAACAGGGCAATGGCCGGAATGCCCAGTTCCAACAGTGCCTCGGCCTCGCGCATGATCCCGTCGATGGACAGGCGCTCTATCCCGGGCATGGAGGGGACCTGTTGGCGCTGGGCCTCGCCATCCAGCACGAACATGGGATAGATCAGATCATCCGGCGTCAGCGAATTCTCTCGCATGAGCCGCCGGCTGAAGTCATCCCGTCGCATGCGCCGCATGCGCGTATTTGGAAAGCGGCCATAGTCAACCATCACCAACTCCTGCTCTTTGACGTTTATCCGTTCCCGCCCCAGCCGGTCGCTCAGTCTTCCCACTCCAGATTCTCCAGGTGGTGCCGGAGGGCGCCCGCGGTGCGAAAACGCCGGGCAATCAGACTGCGTTTCAGGCCCAGACAGATTTCCTTCACCAACCGAGGCTGCCTCGCATAATGTCGTCGCCCGCCCAGGGCATCGTAGAAGATCCGGATGATATCCCGCACATCTTCGCGGATATTCTCGCTCGTGGGGGTCTTCCAGCGATAGAAATCAATCAGTTTGACCTCGAAATGGATGCCCCGGCGGGCAACGATGATATTTTCGCTGTGCAGATCGCCATGATAGTCCCGCAGGCGATGAATTTCCTCCAGGCCGGCGGCCAGGGCATGGAGTAGATGCAGGGCTTCGAAGAGCGGCAAGCGCTTGCCCGGTCGGCGGTAGATGAAGTCCTCCAGCAATTCCCCTTCCACGAATTCCGAGACCAGAAAGGGGACATCCCGCCCTTCATGTTTGACGTGATCATGGGTCAGGTATGGAATCAGAATGCGGCAATGGCGGAGCCGATTGAGCTTGCGGGCATGATAGGCCACCGCCCGATTGCCCATGTTCCGCTCGGGATAGAAGAATTTGGCCGCCCTTTCGATCCCGGTTGCCCGCTCCCGGACCTTGTAGACCTCTCCCTCCCAGCCTCGGCCGAGGCGTTCAATCACCTCGTATTTGTCGGCAAGGCGGTCGCCGGGGGCGAAATCGAAACGCCTGACGGCGCGTGAGCGGGATCCCATGACCGCATCCTCCTGTCCAAGCCGTTGTGGACCCGCTGGCGTGCCCGCTATGGCATGGGCGCGCAACAG
Source organism: Natronospira sp. (assembly GCF_007134575.1). NCBI lineage: Bacteria > Pseudomonadati > Pseudomonadota > Gammaproteobacteria > Natronospirales > Natronospiraceae > Natronospira > Natronospira sp. Next base: position 2,677 of record NZ_SLKM01000307.1, on the reverse strand, counting down.
GCGTACAATGGGTCCCAGAATCCGTTGCCGCGCACAGAATGCAGCAGCTGGAAGGGGTGGTCAACGTCATGCCGGTCCCGCTGCACCATCAGTTGCCAGAGACCGTCGCCGAGGGAGAAATGAGCCCATGGCCTGGATAGACACCATCAAGGAATCCGAGGCAAGCGGGGATCTCAAGGACGCATACGAGGCACTGGACGCCCAGCAGAAGAAGATCGCCAGCATACTTCGGGTGCACAGTCTTAATGCCGGTGCCCTGGAGCGGCAGATGTCGCTCTATACCCATCTGATGTTTGGCCGCAGCGGCTTGTCCCGGGCAGACCGGGAGAGCATTGCTGTGGTGGTATCGGCGGCAAATAACTGTGGGTATTGCGTCCGCCATCACGCCGAGGCCCTGTCCCATTACGAGCAGGACAATTCCCGGCTGCGCCGCATGGTGTCCGATTTTCAGTTTCTTGATCTTCCTGACAAGAAGGCGCGCATGCTCAGCTATGCCCTCAAGCTGACCACATCACCCAGTCAGGTCACGGACGAAGACATCCAGGAGCTGCGGGACGTGGGCTACAGTGACCGGGATATCCTGGACATGAATCTGCTGGCGGCCTACTTCAACTTCCTCAATCGGGTAGCCCTGGGCCTGGGCGTGGATTGCTCGGAAGACGATGACAGCACCTCTGCCCGGGAAGGCGGCGACGATTCATGACCCTGACCCAGCTCCGTTATATCAGCGCCCTGGCTCGAGAGGGGCATTTCGGTCGTGCGGCCGAGGCCTGTTTCGTCAGCCAACCCACCCTTAGCGTGGCCGTGCGCAAGCTGGAGGATGAGCTGGGCGTACCCCTGTTCGAGCGTCAATCCAGCCGGGTCGTGCCCACGGATGTGGGGCGGCGGGTCATCAGCCAGGCTGAAAAGGTTCTTGCCGAGTCCAATCGGGTGGTGGAGCTGGCCAGGGCCGGACAGGATCAGCTTGCCGGGCAGCTCCGAATCGGCGCCATTTTCACCGTGGGCCCCTATGTTCTGCCCTATGTGATCAGTCCGCTCCATAAGAGCGCCCCCGAGATGCCCCTGGTGATCGAGGAGAATTACACCCATGTGCTGGGCGAGAAGTTGCGCCAAGGCAAACTCGACGTGATTCTCATCAGCCCCCCTTTCAGTGAGCCCGGCATCGCCCTTTGGCCTGTTTATGAGGAAGATTTCAGCGTCCTCATGCCCCGTCAACATCATCTCAGCAGCCAGGCAAGCATTCCTCCCAGCAAACTGGCCGATGAAAACATGCTGTTACTGGGGGACGGTCATTGCTTCCGCCAGCAGGTGTTGAGCGCCTGCCCGGAGTGCAATGGCCGGGAGGAGAGCCAGAAGCCTGCGCGCACCACCGAGGGCTCCAGTCTGGAAACCATTCGCCACATGGTTGCCAGCGGCCTTGGGATTACCGTGGTGCCGCGCAGTTCCCTGGGTCGTTGGTATGGTGGTAGCGAACAGGCGGAACTCCTCTGTGACCGTCCCTTTGCGGGCCGCGCTCCGCGCCGACAGATCGCCCTGGCCTGGCGGGAAACCTTTCCCCGCCCGGCGGCAGTCCGAGCCGTGCGTGAGGCCGTTCTTAACGCCGACATAGACGGTATTCGCACGCTGGATGACGCCGCACCCATCGACAGCGAAACGGGCAAGGCCCTGCAGTTGGATAGCTAAGCAAGCGACCCTGCCAAGGAGAGAGACCGTGACCGCCAACCCAGTGCCCTTTCACCTGGCTTTCCCGGTCAGGGATATTGACAGCACCCGCCGCTTCTACGAAGAGACCCTTGGCTGCTCCGTCGGCCGCCAGGCTGAACGCTGGGTTGATTTTGATTTCTTCGGTCACCAGCTCAGCGCCCATGTGTCCGAGTCGGCGGAGGTCGAGGCGCATAACAGCGTGGATGGGGATGCGGTCCCCGTCCGGCATTTTGGTGCAGTACTGCCCTGGCCCCGATGGGAGGCCCTGGCAGACAAACTCCGTCAGCAGGGTGTGGAATTCCTGATTCCGCCGCGTATCCGCTTCCAGGGCGAGGCGGGCGAACAGGGCACCTTTTTCATCCGCGACCCCTCCGGCAATGCCCTCGAGTTCAAGAGTTTCAAGCACCCTGAGCGCTTGTTCAGTCAGGGCTAACGGCCTGGGGCCAGCAACGCCAGAAAGCCGACTGCTTTCTTCGTTCGTCGTCCCGTCAACCGCGTTCCAGGCTGTAGATGAAGTCGGCGCCGCCGCGGTCACCGGTCTGGGCTTCCAGGAACCATCGGCTGCTGATTTCGTAACGGATCCGGAAAATGTTGGAGCCCTCGAACAGGCCGATCCCGTAGCTGATGAAAAGCCGTGGCGACAGGTACTCGCCGAATACCACCTGGGTTTCTTCCGGTGAGTCGCCCGCCTCGATGGTGACGGTGTCGACGCCGAATCGGCGACCCAACTGTCGCCCCACCGCGGCCCCGCCGGCTATCTGCAGGGCCAGGCTAGCCTCCTGAATCAGATCCATTTCTCCGGCGCCCCCTTCGGTCAGGGGACGGCCGGTGAGCAGATAGGAAAGCTGCTCTGATTGTTGCATGGGCGGGTCGGAGAAGATTTCCAGATTAGGCTCGCGCAGGGTACCGCGAATATTGACCCCCACCACCACGCCCCGAGGCCGACGCACGGCCCGGATATCCAGGGCCGGGT
>NZ_SLKM01000286.1:0-6287 GCF_007134575.1 Natronospira sp. | reverse complement strand
TGCAGCCTTCGAATTCTTTAAAACTTTCTCAGGGGATTTTCAATGAGCAAGTCCTATGATGTTGTGGTGATTGGTGGTGGCCCGGGTGGCTATGTGGCAGCGATTCGCGCCGCTCAGAACGGACTCAAGACTGCCTGCGTGGATAACTGGGAGAACCGGGATGGTTCCCACGCCTTCGGTGGGACCTGCCTCAATGCCGGTTGTATCCCCTCCAAGGCGGTGCTGGAGTCTTCAGAGCTGTATCACCGTGCGGGTCATGAGTTCTCCGAGCACGGGATCAAACTCTCCAAGCCGGAGTTGGACTTGGATGCGATGCTGAAGCGCAAGGCTGGGATCGTGAAGCAGTTCACCGGCGGCATTGCTCAACTGTTCAAGGCGAACAAGGTGGATGGCATTGCCGGAACCGGCAAGCTCCTCAAGGGCAACAAGGTTGAGGTCACCGCCCATGGGGGAGGCAAGAAGGAAACCCTGGAAGCCAAGCATGTGATCCTGGCCACGGGGTCAACGCCTGTGGAGTTGCCTTTTGCCAAATTCGATGGCAAGCGCATCGTGGACTCCTGGGATGCCCTGGAGTTTGAACAGGTGCCCAAGCGCCTGGGTGTCATCGGTGCCGGCGTGATTGGTCTTGAGTTGGGCAGTGTCTGGAGCCGTCTGGGTTCGGAAGTCACCATGATCGAGGCTCAGGACAAGTTCCTGTTCATGGCTGACCAGCAGATCGCCAAGGACGCCCAGCGCCAGTTCAAGAAGCAGGGCCTGGATATCAAGCTGGGTGCCAAGCTGGTCGAAGCCAAGGCTGGCAAGAATGACGTCAAGGTGGTTTACGAGGACAAGAGCGGCAAGCACGAAGCCACCTTCGATAAACTGCTGATTTCGGTGGGCCGCCGCCCCTACACCGACGGCTTGTTCGGTGACGACGTGAAGGTGGATACCGATGACCGGGGTTTCGTCAAGGTAGACAAGCAGAACCGGACCTCAGTGAAGAATGTCTGGGCCGTGGGCGACTGCGCGCCGGGGCCCATGCTGGCTCACAAGGCCTCCGAAGAAGGGGTGGTGGTGGCCGACCTGATCGCCGGCAAGACGGCCGAGATGAGCCACGAGTGTATCCCCTCGATCATCTACACCGCGCCGGAAGTGGCGTGGGTTGGAAAGACCGAAGAGGAGCTCAAGGCCGAGAAGGTGCCGTACAAGGTGGGCAGCTTCGGCTTTGCCGCCAATGGCCGTGCTCAGGCCATGAATCAGGCCGCCGGCATGGTCAAGATGCTTGCCCACAAGGACAGTGATGAGGTGCTGGGGGTTCACATCGTTGGTCCCATGGCTTCCGAGCTGATTGCCGAAGCTGTGCTGGCAATGGAGTTCCGAGCCAGTGCCGAGGATATCCAGCTCACCATTCACGCCCACCCGGCCCTGGGGGAAGTCATCCACGAAGCCGCCCTGGCGGTGGATGGAAAAGCGCTGCACGGCGTCAATCGCTGAATAGCGTATGCTTGACTGCACAAAAAAGGGCGCTTCCGGCGCCCTTTTTTGTGGGCAGCGGAACTTACTTGAGTGCCGTCGCTCTTGTAGAAGACAAGTGCTCGGGAATCCTGGCAAGACCACATTCGTATCCATGGGGGTAGGTAAATGTCATTGTTTCGCATGAGTTGGCTGGCTGTGCTTGTTGCCGCTTTGTCTGTAACTATTGCTTGTTCCGAGAGTGGAAGTGGCGCAGAGAAGCAGGAGCAGGAGGCGGTGGATCAGGCCGTAGAGCCCAGCGCAACAGACGCGTCAGGTGATGAAAGCGGTGCGGTTGTTCTGATGTATCACCGTTTCGGTGAGGACCGCTATCCCTCAACCAGTGTTCGGATGGAGCAATTCAAGCAGCACCTGAAATACCTGGAAGAAGAGGAGTTCAATATTTGGCCAGTGGAGCGGGTTGTGCGCTATCTGCGTGACGGCAAGACATTCCCGCCGCGGACGGTGGCCATCACCATTGACGACGCCTATCGCTCGATTTACGAGGAAGCCTATCCCTTGTTCAAGGAAAGGGGATGGCCTTACACCGTGTTCGTTAACAGCGACGGTGCCGATTCTGGCGGCAGTTATATGAGTTGGGAACAGATGCGGGAGATGGCCGAGAATAGTGAGGCCCGTTTCGCCAATCATTCCGCCACCCATGACTATCTGGTGGCACGCCGTGATGGAGAGAGCGAGGAAGATTGGCGGGCCCGAGTGAAAGCCGATATTGAGAAGGCGGAAAGACGGCTTCAGGAAGAGCTTTCAGGGCATGTGCCTGATGATCCCAATTTGCATGCCTATCCTTACGGCGAGTACGACCGGGCACTGCAGGAGCTGGTGGAGGAAATGGGCTATGTGGCCTTTGGTCAGCATTCAGGGCCGGTGGGGCATTATTCAGACAAGCTGGCGCTGCCACGATTCGCCATGGCCGAGAACTATGCCGACCCTAACGATTTCCGGCTGCGGGTGAATACCCGACCACTGCCGGTCGTCTCCATTACGCCGGATGACCCCACCGCCATTGATGAGCAGAATCCACCACAACTGAGATTGGAGTTTGCGGAGACCGAGATTGCCCTGGACCGCATTAACTGCTTTGCCTCTGGTCGGGGCGTGGAGCTGGAATGGGTTTCCGACAGTCCTCGCATTCTCTCGGTGCAGGCGGATGCGCCCCTGGCTGAGGGGCGCAGTCGCTACAACTGCACCGCCCCGGCACGTGAGGGGGGCTTCCATTGGTATAGCTTCCAATGGGTCCGCGGGCGGCGCTGAAATTGGGACAGCCAGGCCCCGGGCAATGCCCTCGTGGACATTGCCCGGGGCCGCTTGATCAGGGCTCACTGACCAGCTCAAGCTCTTCCGGCAATTCATGCAGGTCGTTCTGCAGGATCATGGACCTCACTTCACGTATGTAGTCCTGCCCTCGCTCGGAATAGCGCTCCAGTCCTTGAGCGAGTTCCATTCCGGTTGCCGTGCGTCCGGCTTGCCGTGCCTCCGCTCGCAGCTGGCGGAGCAGCGTATAGGCGTGTCCTATGTTGAGATTGTGGATATAGGAGCGAACCGAGGCGTGGAGGTCCGGGAACACCCGCACGAAATGAGTAGCCCCTTCCCGGCGCTGCTGGGGCACCAGGCCGACCTCTTCGTTCCAGGTCCATTCCCCGAACAGATTATTGGCCTCCCGGGTGAAGCGAGATGTGCCCCAGCCACTTTCATTGGCCGCCTGTGACAGCGCCAGGGAGGGCGGAATGACATCAATGCGACGGAAGAGCTTGTCACGAACAGCGATGTCCCGGATATCCCCCTCGACGCGAAAGCGCTGCTGCAGGTGCTCAACCAATGTTCTTTCTTCGTCGCTTAGCTCGGCGTTCGAGTCTCGCTCCAGCTTCTCGTGTATGGATGTCAACTCTTCACGCTTGGCAAGAATTTTTTCGTTCTCCGCCAGAATCAGTGGCAGGAGGCTTCGGAAGAACAGAGACTTGCGAAGGTTAACCTCCTGCTCCGCCATGCCGGTCGGAAAGCTTTCCACTGCCACGGCCGGGACTCTTTGCTCCGGCGGCCATTGAAAGTCGTATTCCTGCAATGCCTGATGCAGCGCCTGGGGTGAGTCCACGCTTATGCTGCGCAGCTCAGGTCTCTGCGGTACCGGATGATCGTCCGCTGCCCCCTGCAGGCAAAGGACGATGGCCACTGCAGTGAGCAGTGGAATGGCCGGAATCAGAGTTCTGCTTGCAATATCCTTTCCTGAAAGCATGGTATTACCTTTTCTGCGCTTTATCGGCTGATCCGTCTTGCCTCGGTGATGTTCGGTAACTGTACGAGGCGTTGTAGTGTCTGGCTCAGTTGATCCAGGTTGGCCAGTTCCACGGTGAGCTGAATCTGGGCAATGTTATTAGCCGGATCCGTGCGGGTGGAAACATGGGTGATGTTGACCCCGTCATTGCCCAGTAGAGTGGTTATATCACGCAGAAGGCCCTGCCGATCCCAGGCTTCCACCAGCACTTCGGTGGCATATCCTTGGCCTTCGCCCTGATCCCAGTCGACCTCGATCAGTCGTTCCTGCTGATCATCAGCAAGGCGCAGCATATTGCCACAGTCCTGTCGGTGAATGCTCACGCCGCGTCCACGGGTAATGAAACCGACGATGGGGTCACCCGGCACCGGGCTGCAGCAGCGGGCCATGGTGGTGGCCAGGTCGCCGATACCGCGAACCCGCACGCCGCCCTGGGATGCCTTGCTCGGCCGCGTCTTGACCTGATCTTGCGTGGGTCGTTCACGCTCAAGGCGTCGCCCGAGACGCTGGCCAAGCTGATCGCCAGTAATGTCGCCGCGACCAACGGCCTTGAGGAACTCATCGCCCGTCTGAAGTTTGAACTCATTTGCCAGTTCGTCCCAGGCCGGTGTCGCCAGACCGAGCCTGGCGGCTTCCCGCTCCACCACCTGGCGCCCCTGTTCCAGATGGCTCTCCTGGTTCTGGGTCCGGAACCAGTGGCGTATCTTGGCCCGTGCCCGGTTGCTGGCCACAAAGCCCAGCTGGGGAACCAGCCAGTCCCGACTGGGCCGGGCATTCTTGCCGGTGAGGATCTCCACTCTGTCGCCGTTTTTCAGTTCGTGGTTGAGGCTGACGATGCGGCCATTGACCTTGGCACCTCGGCAACGATGTCCCACTTGGGTGTGGACCCGATAGGCAAAGTCCAGGGGCGTAGAGTGGGCGGGGAGATCGATGATGTCGCCGTCCGGAGTGAGGGTGTAGATGCGGTCTTCGAACACCTCGGACTTGAAGCGATCCAGTAATTCGTCGTCGCCATCATCAGGCTCACCCGGTTCCAGCAAATGGCGCAACCAGGCAATGCGCTCTTCCAGGGCCGGGTCCTTGCTCCCACCCCCTTCCTTGTAGCGCCAGTGGGCGGCTACACCCAACTCTGCATGCCGATGCATCTCCCAGGTGCGGATCTGAACTTCGACCGGTTTTTCCTCCGGTCCGAATACCGCCGTATGCAAGGACTGATAGTTATTTTCCTTGGGATTGGCAATGTAATCGTCGAACTCATGGGGTATGTGGTGCCAGAGGCCATGGATCACACCCAGGGCGGCATAGCATTGGGGCACCGTGTCCACCAGGATGCGCACCGCCCGCACGTCAAAGAGGTTTTCGAAGGCAAGTCCCTTGCGCTGCATCTTCTTCCATATGCTGAAGATGTGCTTGGGGCGTCCGTAGACATCCGCTCGAATCCCGGCCGCCCGCATTTCCTCCTGAATGCGGGCGACAACACGGTCGATATAGGCTTCCCGGTCACGGCGGGTTTCCCGCAGAGCGCGGGCGATCCGGTGGTAGCTGTTGGGCTCGAGAAAACGCAGCGCCAGGTCTTCCAGCTCCCATTTCAGTTGCCAGATCCCAAGCCGGTTGGCGAGCGGCGCGTAAAGCTCGCGTGTGGCAATGGCTTCAGCCTTTTGTTCCTCGCGGCCGGCGTGGCGCAGGCTGCGCACGGTGTAAAGCTGATCGGCCAGGCGCAGCACCACCACCCGAATATCCCGGGCCATGGCCAGCAGCATCTGGCGCAGGGCCTCGGACTGCGTGCGGGACAGTAGCTGGCCGGGTTCGGCCCGGCCCAGATCGCTGAAGCGGGGAATCCGCTGCATGTCCTCCACCAGTGTGATCACATCGGTGGAGAAGGACGCGCGAAGTTCTTCCAGAGACAGTTGCCCGGCTTCCAGGGCCGGGAAAAGGAGCGCCGCACCCTCCAGGGCCGGATCCATCCCCAGATCGGCGACAATGGCGGCAACGCCCCGGGAGCGGGCGGTCGCCGCCGGGTCCAGCGGGTCCAGCAGAGCTGCGGCCTGATCGCGCTCTGCTTCCCCGTGAGGGGACCTGGCCTGAAGCAGGGACGGCTGCTGTTCCGCCCGACTCGGGGCTTGCGGTTTCATGCCACGCTTTGCTCCTGGTGCTGTCGCTGCCATATCCCTTCAAAACCGTTATCATACGCGCTTGGTGCCAGGCGGCGCCAAAGGCGGTCCAATCAGGAAACCTTCGGTCTGTGTTGGATCAATATAGCCAAGAAGGTTCCCAAGCCAAATCACGGAGAAAAACGGCATGCCCAAGCGATTGAGCTACATCTTGTTCCTGGCTCTGGCCCTGGCGGCGGGTCAGGCCAGCGCCTTTACCCTTGATCTGAATCTGAGCGACGATGCCGCCGAATTCAAGCTGGCCTGGCACAAGCAGACCGGGGGCGAGGCCCTGCTGGAGACCCAGGTCAGCTGGCTGCATGAACAGGATAACGGCGATCTGCTCGGTCTCGGCC
>NZ_SLKM01000010.1:0-6298 GCF_007134575.1 Natronospira sp. | reverse complement strand
TGCCGCACCGTTATGCTTCTAATTACTCAAAGACACTTTAGACAGATATGATTACTGCAATAGATGAAACAGGTGGTTTTGATCCTGGCTCGGAAGAGTTCAATTACTTTGTTGCAGTTCACATAGATCAAAATAAGGACAAATATAAAATCAAAGAGAGTCAATTCAATATTTGGGAAGGCTCTATTCCAAATAAGTATAAACAGAATGGAGAAATTAAAGGTAATAATCTTCCTGATGAGCATTTAATAAGCTTTTCAAACGAAGTGCTAGAGGTAAAGCCTTCTGTACTTTACTCAGTCGTAAGAGTCAAACCATCAGAGACCTCAGAAGATTTAATGGAGAAAAGAAAAAAGTATGAGATAAAATCGATTGAAGATGTTATAAAAAAGGCTCGTGAGAACAATCATGAAAGTTGGGCAAGGGGTTATGAGAAAATTCTTGCTTGGTATAAAAACAGAAATTATCAAATAATGTTGAAAATTTTGTGTTTAGAAGAGCTACTTGGAATGTCACTGAATCGCGTTTTAGGATGGGCGCAACTCAGCTATGAATTAGATGATGATATTTCAAATATTAGGGATTTACAGTTTAAAGTAGATAAGGATTTTATAAGAGCTGATAATGTGAAATTATTGTGGGGTGAATTGTTACGCCAGTATTGGAAGAGGTTCACTAAGAAAGAGCCTATCCCTGTTCTTGTTTCATGGAAAAAAGAAGATCATCCTATTTACAAAGTATTCGACGAAGTTGATGGTGGCTTAAATATTAAAAAGGTTTTTAGAGAACGGACTCAATTTGTAGACTCCATGAACAACTGGGAAGTGAGAATGGCTGATTTAGTAGCGACTATTATTCATCGATATCAAAATAGAAATCAGTGTGAAGAAGCTGGAAAAAAGTTATTAGAACATTTAGGGGGTAAACAAAAAAACTACAAACATTTAATTCCTAATTTTGATGAAGAAATATAATAGCCAAACCGTTATGCGAATAAATCTACTTGACGAATGAAGTTAGATTCTTCCGGGATTATTCGATTTCGAAAAATCGCATTAAGCAAGAATTATATATGGAAGTAAACTTTTCAAAAATAAGAACACATAATGGAAGTAAAAACTCAGGATTTGAAGAGCTGATTTGCCAGCTTGCCCACCTACAGCGGCCAGAAAATGGGAAACGATTTGTTAAGAAAGAAGGTGCTGGAGGAGATGCCGGTGTTGAGTGTTATTGGGTTCTTGATGATAACTCTGAGATAGGCTGGCAAGCTAAGTACTTTCCCGATGGACTTAATACTTCTCGTTGGCAACAAATTGATGAATCTTTTTCAAAGGCTTTAGAGAAACACCCCAATTTAAGACAATACGTTGTCTGTCTACCTATAGACAAAGCAGATAGCAGGAAGAAAGGAAGGGGTGGAAATCAAGTAGTTTCTGTTGAAGATGAGTGGTTGGATCACGTTAAAAAATGGAAAAAACAAGCCCTGGCAATAGACCGAGAAATAGAGTTTGTTTACTGGGGAAAGCATGAGATTTCTGCACTCCTTATGATTGACGACCCGCTTTACTATGGTAAAGCTTTGTATTGGTTTAATGAGCCATTTTTAGGTTCAAAAATATTTAGAAAAATAGCAAAAAGATCACAGGATAGTCTTGGGGATAGGTATACCCCTGAATTTCACGTTGAGCTACCAATAGCAAGAAGTTTCGATGGTTTGTGCTTAAACTCCTCATGGTGGGATCTTCTCAAAGAAAAGAAATCGGATCTAAAAGAAGCTGGCTTGGAAGTAGTGTCCTTTTTAAGGAAGGAGAAAGAATCTCAGAGCTCATTATTAGAAAATGAAAGATTAAATGGCTTGAACGAACAGCTTCATAGAGTTATTAATGATTTTGACAATGGAATTATGCATAGAGATTTTAATAATCGATTGTCAGACATAAGCTCCAACTTAGAGCATCTTTCCACTATATATTCAAAAATTCACCAAGAGTTGCATGATAAGATTGACTGGACTGAAAGAAAAGGAAATTCCAGAAGTATTCTATATAAACTATCTGCTGTAATTGACGAGGTAACATCCTTTTTGAAACAAAGAATGACAGTTCTATCTCAGACAAAATCTGTTCTCCTACATGGGGAGGCTGGAATAGGGAAGTCACATCTTCTTTGTGATTTGAGCTTACAGAGAATCAAGGAAAATTTACCAACTTTATTTCTTTTAGGTGCTCAGTATCATGGTGGTAACCCAGTTAATTTTATAAAAGAAGCGCTGGATTTACATAGTTACAGAAACTCCCAGGTTCTTGGGGCTATAGATGCAGCTGGTGAAGCTTCAGGCGCAAGAGCACTGATTGTTATTGATGCTATAAATGAGGGGAATTTCAGGGATGAATGGCGCCATCAAATAATGGGGTTCTTATCTGATTTATCAGAATTTCAAAATATTGCCATAATATTTAGTTGCCGTAGTACATACCTTAACTATATCCTTCCTGAAAGCGCAGATGAAAAACACCTGCCACGAATAGAGCACTTTGGCTTTCGCGGACATGAGCACAGAGCGGCAGAAAAATTTCTTTCTCGACAAGGTATATCCAAGCCAAGTGTCCCGATTTTGGCTCCTGAATTCACTAATCCACTTTTTTTGAAAACATGCTGTAGAGCACTTAGGCAAAATGGACAGAGCTCTTTTCCAAAGGGTCTAAATTCTATCACCTCATTATTTGATTTTTATGTCGGGAGCATTGAAAAAATTATAGCAAGAAAGAAAAGATTCAATCCACAAGAGAACATTATTAAATCAACGCTGATCGATATAGCTTCAAAGCTAATGCCTGATAATCTTGAGGGGATACCAAAGAAAGAAGTGAGAATTTTAGTTAATAATTACGATCCAAACCCAAATATTGATGACAGTCTTTTCGATATTTTACTTGATGAGGGAATTATTTCTGAGGATGTATCTTATAAAGCTGAAGGCCGTGGAAACCTAATCATTAGGTTCACATATGAGCGATTTAGCGATTATTTTATTGCCCAAGATTTAGTGGACAAAATAGAAAATATTGAAGTAGCCTTTTCAGGAAAAGGCACAATAAGTAGGTTACTTAAAGACAATGGTTATTATTCTAATGCCGGTATTTTTGAAGCATTGGCAATCATTATACCTGAACGATTCAATAGAGAGCTAGAAGATCTTCTTCCTGATGATATCGAAGTCGAAAAATGGCAGTTAGATCAAACTTTTCAAAATTCTGTTCTATGGAGAAGCCCAAATTCCTTTTCAGACAGGACCTTGGAAATACTTAATAATTTAGAAGGTCACTTTTATAGCCATCCAGCACTAAATATATTGCTAAAGCTTTCTACGGAGCCAAACCATCCATGGAATGCGGAAATGCTTCATAAAAATCTCGTCGGAAAAGAAATTGCAGATAGAGACCATTTCTGGTCAACACATATAGCATACGGCGACAGTTCAGAGGAAGAAAACGAGTATGAATCAATTGTTAGAGCAATAATCGAATGGTCGTATTCAGGTGAATTGGAAACCGTTGAAGCGGAAAGAATTAGGCTATGTGCAATTACACTTCTATGGTTTTTAACTACCCCAAATAGAAGAGTTAGAGATCGATCGACTAAATCCTTAGTCCGAATTCTATCTTTTTATCCAAGACTTGTTAAAGGTTTATTGTGTGATTTTTCAAAAATAAATGACACATATCTAACTGAAAGACTTTATGCTGTTGCATATGGTGTTGTTTGCAATATTAATGATGAGAATTATGTTAGAGAAATTGCGGACATAACATATTCATTGATATTTAAGGATGAAAATCCAATACCACATATCTTGCTTAGGGATTATGCACGTGGAATATTGGAATATGCTTTGCATTTAGGAGTGGCTCCATCAGAAGCGAACCTTGAAAAATTCAGGCCGCCATATAAAAGTGATCCTGAACTCCAAAACCCTTCCATTCAAGAAATAGAAGAATTAGATGGTGATGAGTTTTCATCAGCAATAAAAAGCTCTCTCATGGGGTTTTTAGGTGACTTTGGAAGATATACTATGGGTTGTGTTCATAATTGGTCTTCAACTCCTATATATGCTTCCAAAATTGAAAATGGCATTCAGTTAAAAGAACGATTTGCCACCGAATTTTTATCAGGTGGTGTTCAGAATGAGTATTTAAAGCAAATTAATGCTTTAAAAATCAAAGACAATAAAATTTCTCCAGAAGAGCTATTAAAACACTTTGAAATTACTGATTATAACTCAGATGAATACAGACAAAGCTTCGAAAACAAAAGAAAAAAAGAAGAGGCATTCAAAGATAGAGTAAAGGCCCAACTTACTGAGGAACAGAAAGAGTATTTTCGTTGGCTTTCAGGGGTTAGTAATGATAGGCCGGCAGAGTTTAGCAGAAAATGGGCCCAAAGATGGGTATGTAAACGTGCCCATGACTTTGGGTGGAAAAAGGAATTATTTGCTGATTTTGAAAGAATGTGCTCCCACGGCAGGAGTGGTGGCCCGAGAGGTGGTGCAATGGAACGTGTTGGAAAAAAATATCAATGGATGGCCTTCCATGAGTTTCTGGCTAGACTCTCTGATAACTATCATTGGATTAATCGAGGGTATAGCGATATACCCGATGATGATGTGTATGAAGGACCTTGGCAAATCCATATGCGAGATATAGATCCAACAATTTGGGCGAGGCAATGTGGTGAATACAAAACTTTTCACAACAAACAAAGTACTTGGTGGCAGCCTTATACTTTTCCATTTCCAATTGAGAATGATTTAACTGCTAAAAAAAACTTCTTATGGGATGAAAATATTCTACCAATTTTTTCAGATTTGCTTAAAAGGAAGATGCCAGTTGATAATTCCAATTGGTTTGTTCTACACGGTCATTGGTCTGAAAACAGGAAATATTCGGATGATGAATCTGATAGCCCCTATCTTGATGGATGGTTCAGGATTAATTCAATTATAATACGTAAGGGAAATTACGATTTGTTAGCAAATGGAGTAGGTTCAAAACCACTTATCGATCCTCATGTAGTAAGTGCTCCATCAACGCAACACCAGGGCTTTTTAGGCGAATATCCTTGGCACACAGTATATCGCCATATTTCCGGGTGGAAAAAGCCGGACGAGATTTTCAGAGATCAGATTGTAGTTGAGCACCTTATTCCTTTTGCTAAATATGAATGGGAGGATAGCGGAAGCGATTATTCTCTCAATAGCTCTCTCTATTTTCACATGCCATCAAAAGAGTTAATTCAGGATATGCAATTATCCCGTCCTTCTGGTCAATGGGGCGTATGGGAATCTGAAGGTCAACACGCTTTTTATGATCCAAGTCTACAAGATTATGGCCCTTCATATGCTTTAATGCGAACTGAAATATTGCAGAAATGGCTTGAAGACAATGATATGGAAATTGTCTGGTTGATTGGCGGTGAAAAAATGATGTTTTCTTCTGGAGCTAGTCAATTTTTTGGTCGCTTGGTCTATAGCGGTTTGTACAAAATTGTAGATGATAGTCCTGTAGGTAAAATATGGTTTGACAGGGAAGAGCCAAGAGATTGAACAATTTAAAAATATCTTACAGCAGTTATATTTCTATTTTTATTGGAGATCGCATAACCAGTGTTTCCTGCGGACCGGCTCAGGTTTCTTGCTCGACTTTTGACCTGATTGACCGGCCGCAGAAACACCGCACCGTTATAAATCGGGAAAACCAGTTAGCAGATTTACCAAATTAGCACACATTAAAACGCAAAAAAAGTTTATCTATGCTCCATTTTGGTAAATAAAGGTAGGTTTATTTCGCATATAAATTTCTTGGCCGTTTTCTGCAGTCAACCCACGAAAAGAGAAAATTAACCTTAAACAAGAGAATATTACTATGTACGAAGAATATAGTCGCCAAGCATTACCCTCAAAAAAATATAGAGAATTACTTGGGTCTGCCATTTGTGTTTTTAATTCCAACAATCAATTTATTATCGAAAATATTTTGAGAATAGATTTCTCACCTAGACTACGTTGCTGTGTTATAATATCTGAGAATGTTAGATCTGGTAATATGTCCTCATTATGAATTTCATCGACTATCAAATTAATGATTCGATCAATCAACATACTTTCTTTTTGATTAAGTAAATACATCCCTGATCTTAGCAAGGACATTCTCAAATTTTGATGTTGAGATTTTGTTATACCCTGAAGCAATTCGATTGCTCCATGGTCTGAAATTCTGTAATTCAATGCTTGATCATCCAG
>NZ_SLKM01000155.1:0-6317 GCF_007134575.1 Natronospira sp. | reverse complement strand
GCACCGGCTGACCGCGGATCTCAAGAACTCGGCGCCGTTCTTCAATCCCCGCTATATCGGGCACATGGCCTCGGACCTGCTCTTGCCGGGCCTGATTGCCCATCTGGTTTCGACTCTCTACAACCCCAACAATGTCACCGAGGAAGCCGCACCGGTGACCGTGCGGCTGGAACTGGCGGCGGGTCGCCAGTTGGCGGCCATGATGGGGTTCAATACCGACCCGGGTCAGCACCCCTGTGCCTGGGGGCATCTCACCTCCGGCGGTACAGTGGCCAATTATGAAGGGCTCTGGAATCTTCGGGCAGCCAAGTATTACCCCCTGGCCCTGCGCTCGGTCCTGCCCGAACTGTCCCTGGATATAGAGAAGCTGAGTCGTGGACGGCTGTCCCAGGACGCCCCTGAATGGGCCTGGTTCAACCTGGATGTGGACACCGTCATTCGACTTAGGGAGGCCGTTGCCGAGGCCTTGCAGGCATTGCCGACGGAACAGCGCCAGGCACTCACTCAACGCATCGAGTCCGGGCGGGTGGAGCATCTGGGTCAGGTGGATTTCCATGCCGCCTGGCCGGCCCTCAAGCCACCCGTGGTACTGGTGCCCTTGACGGCCCATTACAGCTGGAAGAAGGCCATGAAGCTCATGGGTTTTGGCAGCGCCCAGCTGGTCTCGGTGCCGGTCACTGATCACATGCGCATGGACCCGGCGGCCCTGGACCGTATCCTCGGCGAACTGCATGAACAGCAGCGTCCCGTGCTGGCGGTGGTGGGGGTTTTGGGGACCACCGAATACGGCACCATCGATCCCATCGACGATATTGTCGCCCTGCGCCAGAAGTGGCGCCGTCAGGGGCTGGATTTTGGCATTCATGTGGATGCCGCCTGGGGTGGTTACATGGCGGCCCTGTTCCGTCAGCCCGGTGGGGCCATGCGGCACCACGACGAACTCAAGGATCAATTTCGCTATTTTCCCTCCAGCGATGTCTATCAGGCCTTCGCTGCGATTCGCCACGCCGATACCGTGACCGTCGATCCCCACAAACTCGGTTACCTACCGTTTGGCGTAGGGGCATTCATCGCTCGCAACCGGGAGATCACCGCCTTGTTGGGAGAAAGCGCTGCCTACGTCTTCGACGAGGCCGGCGACAACAGTGATACCGACACCCTGCTGCGCAATCTGGGTCGCTACATCCTGGAAGGCTCAAAACCGGGTTCCATGGCAGCGGCCACCTATGTGACCCATCGGGTCTTTCCCCTGGATCATCGCCATTTCGGCAAACTCACCGAAGTCACCATTCACAGCACGGAATACCTTTTCGACCGTCTTCAGGAGACCGCGGACCGGCTGCGTGGCAAGGCACGTCTGGTGGTGCCTTTTGAACCGGATACCAATCTGATCTGTATTGCCGTCAATCCGGAAGGCAACCGCAGCGTGCCGGTGATGAACCGTTTCTGTCAGGGCATCTATGAACAGCTGCGGGTGACGCCGGACCGTGCGCCCCAGACCCGTGAATTCTTTGGCTCCCGGACCAATGTCTTCCACGACGCCCTGAGCCCCGCCGCTCGCCAGACGCTGGTGGAACGTCTGGGACTGGACCCTGACAGTTTCCGCTCCGGAGGCAAGGCGGAGGAGGGGGCCAGCGACTATGTCTTTCTGCTCCGGCACACCCTGATGAACCCCTGGCTGTTCAGCGCCTCGGAAGGCCTGAACTACCTGGACCGCTATTGTCGTTACCTGGAAAAGCTGATCCTGGAACAGCTGCCGGACGCCTAAGCCGGGTGGCAGGCTTTGATGGGCGGCGGAATTACCTTAGTATGTGAGCTCCTCGCAGCATCAGTGCAGAAGGAGTTCCATGCCTGCTTCCCCCGGTCAGTCCAGCGCGCTTGATCTACGTGAACTCAAGCGCGTCTGCAGTAATTGCTCCCTGAGTGAACTCTGCGTTCCCATGGGCCTTAACCGGGCCGAGGTGGAGCGGCTGGATTCCGTGGTGGAGGTGTCCCGCAGCATGCATGTGGGGGATCACCTGTTTCGCCGGGGTGATCCCATGCGCAGTATCTATGCGGTGCGCTCCGGCATGTACAAGAGCTATCTGATCAACGAGGAAGGGGAAGAGCAGGTGATCGGCTTTCATCTGCCTGGCGAGCTGGTGGGGCTGGATGCCATTTATCCTGACGCCCACCTGTGCAGTGTCGTTGCCCTGGATACCGCCAGTGCCTGCGTGCTGCCTTTTGCTCAGCTTTCTGAACTGGCCGGTGACATCCCTGGCCTGCAGCGTCAGATCATGCGGCTGCTCAGCAAGGAAATCAGCTCCCTGGTACCTCGTGCTGCCGATTCCACTGCCGAGCAGCGGATGGCGGCTTTCCTGATGGACCTGGCCCGCCGACTGGGGGAGCGAGGGTATTCGGCTACCGATCTGCGCCTGGCCATGCCGCGCAAGGATATTGCCAATTATCTGCGCCTGGCGACGGAAACCGTCAGCCGGGTCCTGAAGAAATTCCAGACCCAGGGATGGATTGAAGTGGACCGGCGCGACATTCGCCTGCTGGATCCGGACGCACTGGGCCAATTGGCCAAGGACGATCAATCCGACTGAAAGACGGGGCCAAATCCTTGAGTCATAAAGCCTATCCTCACCTGTTTCAGCCGCTCGATCTCGGTTTTACAACCCTGCCCAACCGTATTCTCATGGGCTCCATGCACACCGGTCTTGAAGATCGGGTATGGCACTGGGATCGCCTAACGGCCTATTTCGTCGAGCGGGCCCGCGGAGGAGCAGGACTGATGGTCACCGGCGGTATCGCGCCCAACCGGCGCGGCTGTCTGGCGCCCTTCGCCTCCAAGCTGACCAATCGCCTGGAGTTGCCTCGCCATCGCAAGCTGACCCGGGCAGTGCATGAGGCCGGCGGTCGCATCTGCATGCAGATACTCCACGCCGGGCGCTACGCCTACCATCCCTTTTCGGTGGCACCTTCTGCCATCCAGGCCCCCATATCCCCCTTCAAGCCCAAGGCCCTGAGCAGTAGTGGCGTGGAAGGGCAGATCCGGGACTTTGTGCGTTGCGCGCGTCTGGCCCGGGCCGGCGGCTATGACGGTGTCGAGATCATGGGCTCGGAGGGCTATTTCATCAATCAGTTCCTGGTTCCCCGCACCAACACCCGCACCGACCAGTGGGGCGGGTCATTCGAGAACCGCATGCGGGTGGCGGTGGAGGTCGTGCGTCGGACCCGAGAGGCGGTGGGTGAGGACTTCATCATCATCTATCGCCTGTCCATGCTGGACATGCTCGCCGACGGCAATAGCTGGGAAGAGGTGGTCCAGCTCGGCAAGGCCATCGAGGCGGCCGGCGCCACCATCATCAATACCGGCATTGGCTGGCACGAGACCCGTGTTCCCACCATCGCCACCATGGTGCCCCGAGCCGCCTTTACCTGGGTGACCCGCAAGCTCCGTGATGAGGTCTCCCTGCCGTTGGTGACCACCAACCGCATCAACATGCCCGATACCGCCGAACAGGTGCTGGCGGATGGCGATGCCGACATGATTTCCATGGCCAGGCCCTTTTTGGCCGACCCCGAGTGGGTCAACAAGGCGTTCGAAGCCCGCAGTGACGAAATCAATACCTGTATCGCCTGCAACCAGGCCTGCCTGGATCACGTCTTCGAAAAGAAAGTGGCTTCCTGCCTGGTCAACCCGCGGGCCGGACATGAAACCGAAGTCCGCATTGAGCCGGTGAACACGCCGCGCCGGATTGCCGTGGTGGGCGCAGGGCCGGCCGGTCTGGCGGCGGCCACCACGGCCGCCGAGCGCGGTCATGAAGTCACCCTGTTCGAGGCCGCTGACCGCATCGGCGGGCAGTTCAACATGGCAAAGCGCATTCCCGGCAAGGAAGAATTCCACGAAACCCTGCGCTACTTCCAGCGTCGCATCGAACTGTCCGGTGTGGACCTGAGACTCGGCCAGCGCGCGGATGCAGACGCCTTGCAGGACTTTGACGAAGTCATTCTGGCGACCGGGGTGGTACCGCGTGATCCGGGCATTCCGGGGCAGGACCATCCCAAGGTGTTGAGCTACATCGACGTGCTCTTGCACGGCAAGCCGGTGGGGCAGCGGGTGGCCGTGGTGGGCGCCGGCGGCATCGGCTTTGATGTCTCCGAGTTTCTCGTCCACCCGCAACCGGAGCATGCCCAGACCCGGGAGGAATTCTTCCGCCAGTGGGGCGTGGACATGCAGCTCGACCGACGTGGCGGCGTGGAAGGTCTGAAGCCCGAGTTCCCCCCGGCGGCGAGAGAGATCCATCTCCTGCAGCGCAAGACCAGCAAGCCCGGTAAATACCTGGGCAAGACCACCGGGTGGATTCATCGTGTCTCGCTACGTGAACACGGTGTGAAGATGATTCCCGGTGTTAGTTATGAGCGGATCGATGACCAGGGCCTGCATATCCGCGTGGGTGAGGAGTCCCGCTGCCTGGAAGTGGACAATGTCATTCTCTGCGCCGGGCAGCTGAGCCAGCGGGAACTGCATGACAAGCTGGAATCTGCCGGTGTCAGCACCCATCTCATTGGTGGTGCCAACCTGGCCGCGGAACTGGACGCCAAGCGGGCCATCGATGAAGGCACCCGCCTTGCGGCCCGGCTGTGAACCGCTGATCAACCGGGCGCCTCCAAAAGAAATGACTGGCTTTATTCCCTGAGTCTGATATAGTGCGCGCACCGACGCCCTCCGGTCTGCGTCGGGCGTTCGCGGTTTCCCCTTGAGCAGCGACTACGGCCAATGAAATGGCCGCCTGCCTGAGCCTGCCTCGTTTGCTACTCTTTCTTTTTGCCTGGACCGGGCCCGAAACCACGGCATGAGCCGTATGCGGGCTGGCTATCCCAGGAGTTATTCCAATAATGTCTTTTGATCAACTCGGCCTTTCGGCCGCGCTGCTCCGTGCGGTTTCCGCACAGGGCTATGATACCCCTACGCCTATTCAGGCAGCCGCCATTCCCGCCGTCCTCAAGGGCCGGGATGTCATGGCAGCCGCCCAGACGGGTACCGGCAAAACCGCCGGTTTCACGCTCCCTCTGCTTCAGCACCTGGCTGCCCGCAAGCCCGAGGGTGGCCGCCACGTACGCGTGCTGATCATCACCCCGACCCGCGAGCTCACCGCTCAGGTGCAGGAGAGCGTTCAGACCTACGGCCGCCATCTGCCCATGCGTTCCATGGTGATCTACGGTGGTGTCGGCATGCATGGCCAGGTCCAGCGTCTGCGCCGGGGCGTGGACATCCTGGTGGCAACACCGGGTCGTCTGCTGGATCACCTTCGCCAGGGCACCGTGGATCTGTCACGGGTGGAGCATCTGGTACTGGACGAGGCCGATCGCATGCTGGACATGGGTTTCATCCATGATATCCGCAAGCTGATCGCCGCACTCCCGGAGCAGCGCCAGACCCTGCTGTTCTCCGCGACTTTCTCCAAGGAAATCCGCAATCTGTCCCGAGGCATGCTGAAGGACCCGGTAGAGATCGAAGTGGCGCCGGCCAACAGCACCGCCGAACGGATCAGCCAGGTGGTGCATCCGGTGACTCGCGGCGACAAGCCGGCCCTGCTGAGTCGGCTGGTGCGTGACGGTGAGTGGCGCCAGGCCCTGGTGTTCACTCGCACCAAGCACGGCGCGGATCGTCTCTGCAAGCAGCTGGATCGGGAGGGGCTGAGTGCCGTGGCCATTCATGGCAACAAGACCCAGGCCGCCCGCAGCCGTGCCCTCAAGCAGTTCAAGCGGGGCAGTGTCCGTCTGCTGGTGGCCACCGATATTGCCGCCCGTGGCCTGGATATCGAGCAGCTGCCTCACGTGGTCAATTTCGATCTGCCCAATGTCCCCGAGGACTACGTCCATCGTATCGGCCGCACCGGGCGGGCCGGCCGGGAAGGCCGGGCCTATTCCCTGGTTTGTGCCGATGACCGCAAGCCATTGCACGATATCGAGAAAATGCTGGGCAACGCCGTACCTTGTGAAATCATCGAGGGCTTTGAGCCGGATCCGCAGGAAGTGGCCCGGGTGCCCGGCAAGGGTAACGGGGGTGGCCGGGGCCAGGGTGGCCGTCGCAAGCCGTCCCACGGCGCCAAGGCGGAAGGCCGACATAAGCCGCGTCGCAAGCCGGGTGGCCGACCGGGTGGCAAGCCCTCGGGCAAGGCCGGCGGTCGTCCACGTGCCGCAGCCAGCCGTCGCCAAGGGCTCTGAGCCACGGCCAGTTGCCTGGCAAGGCGAAGAAGGGGACGGATGCCGTCCCCTTTTTTCTTGGCCTGGACAAAAGAAGGCCCCACCAGTGGTGGGGCCTTCGG
>NZ_SLKM01000206.1:0-6413 GCF_007134575.1 Natronospira sp. | reverse complement strand
CCTAACCCCTAACCCCTAACCTAAGTTACCCTATCCCACCCCCATACAACTCACCCGAAACGAACCGAAACCACCATGCAAAAGCTCTGCCGCTCCCTCATCCTGCTGATCACCCTGGTCACTGTCATCGCCTGTGCCGGGCCGGCGACTGAGCCCGCGACGCCGGCCGAGCCGGCGGGCGAGGGCGGGGCTGTCGCTACCGCCCATCCTCTGGCCACCGAGGCCGGGCGTGAGATATTGGCCGCTGGTGGCAATGCCTTTGATGCTGCCGTGGCGGTCAGTGCCGCGCTGGCCGTGGTCGAGCCCTTTGGCTCCGGCGTGGGCGGCGGCGGTTTCTGGCTGCTGCATGAGGCCGATTCGGATCGCAGCATCATGGTGGATGGCCGCGAAACGGCCCCCGCCGAGTCCACCGCCGACATGTATATCGACGAGGACGGGCAGGTGGACACGGATCTGTCCCGCAACGGTCCCCTGGCTGCCGCCATCCCCGGCCAGCCGGCCGCGCTGGTGCATATCAGTGAGAATTACGGCAATCTCAGCCTGGCCGAGAACCTGGCCCCCGCCATTCGCTACGCCCGTGAAGGCTTCGAGGTCGGCGAGCGCTATGTCCGCGGTGTGCGCTTCAAGAAGGAAGTGCTCGAGCGCTGGCCCGCCGGTGTGGAGGTCTTCCTGGATGAGGGCGAGGTCCCGGAGGAGGGCTGGGTCCTCAAGCAGCCGGACCTGGCCGAGACGCTGGAGCGGCTGGCGGACTATGGCCATGACGGCTTTTACCGTGGTGAACTGGCCGAGCGCATGGTCGAGGGCGTGCGCGAGGCGGGTGGCATCTGGCGGTTGCAGGACCTGGCCGATTACCAGGTAGTGGAACGAGAACCCATCGTCAGCGAGTATCGAGGCAGCCGCATCACCGCCGCGTCGCCGCCCAGTGCCGGCGGCGTGGCCCTGGCCACCACGCTCAACATCCTGGAAGGCTTTGATCTGGAAAACCTGGATGCCGCCACCCGCACGCATCTGATCAGCGAGGCCTTGCGCCGTGCCTATCGGGACCGGGGTGCCTGGCTGGGTGACCCGGATTTCGTGGACATGCCGCTGGATAAGCTGACCCACCCCTGGTACGCCGCCGGTCTGCGGGCAGGTATCCGCAGCGACCAGGCCACGCCCAGCGACGCCCTGCCGGGCGTGGTTGATGACGGCGAGGGCCCGGAGACCACCCATTTCTCCATCATCGACCGGGCCGGCAACCGGGTTGGTGGCACTCTCTCGATCAACTTCTGGTTCGGTTCCGGTTTCATGCCGGAGGGCACGGGTGTGATCCTCAACAATGAAATGGATGACTTCTCCGCCCGGCCCGGCAGCCCGGACGGCTTCGAGCTGGTTTCCTCCGCCGCCAATGCCATCGAGCCCGGCAAGCGCATGCTCTCCAGCATGACGCCCACCTTCATCGAGGACGATCGCGGCGTGGCCGTGCTCGGCAGCCCCGGCGGTTCCCGCATCATCACCACGGTGCTGCACGGCATTCTGGCCTGGAAGGAAGGTCTGGAGCCCGAGGAGATTGTCGAGCAGCGCCGATTTCATCACCAATATCGTCCGGACCACATCAGCTATGAGCCCGGCGCCCTGAGCCGCGACACCATCGACGTCCTGGAATCCAAGGGCCACAAGGTGGAGCCCCGCGGCCGGCCCTGGGGCAATCTGCAGCTGGTCATCTGGGATCGCATGACCGGTGAACTGGAGGCTGCCTCCGACCCGCGCGGGGAGGGCAGTCCGGACGTGTACTGAACTCCGATCTGGGGTATCTTGTCGATTCTTTGGGGGCCGGTTCGAAAGACCCGGCCCCCGTTGTCTGTAGCAGGGGAGGAATCACAACATGAGAAGCAAGCAAAGGGGCCTGATGGACCGCATGGCCGTCATTCTCGGGGCGGTTGCCCTGGTCGCGGTATCCGCCGCCAGCCAGGCACTGGCCGGGCCGGTTGAGGTCCGTCATTTCGTCGGTGAAGAAGACCGCGAAGCCATCCGCGCCGGATGGCACACCGACAAGGCCCTGTATCTGGTTCGGCTGGATGACAAACCGCTGGCCCTCTATCGGGGCGGCAACCCGGAACTGGCCGCGACTTCGCCCGCAGTGCGCGGGCAGGCCGGCATCAATTTGCAGAGCGACGCCAGCCAGTCCTATCTGAGCCATCTGGATCAGCAGCGGGACAGCTTCCTTGATCGTCTGAGCGAAGTGCTTGGCCGGGAAATCGAACCGGTCCATGTTTTCCGACTCGCCAACAACGGCTTCACCGCCCGCATGACGCCGGCGGAAGCCGAGCAATTGGCCCGCGTGCCGGGCGTTCGCCTGGTGGAGCGGGATCACCAGGTGGAGCTGCTCACCGACGCCGGCCCTGGCTGGATCGGTGCCCCGGCAATCTGGGATGGCAGTGCCGTCAGCGGCCATGCCGGCAGTCAGGGCGAAGGCATTGTCTTTGCCATCATCGACACCGGAATTGATCCCTGGAACCCCAGCTTCGCCGCCCAGGCCTCGGACGGTTACAGCCACGAGAACCCCCTCGGCAGCGGGAATTTCCTTGGCAATTGCGCCGGTGATGACCCCGCCGAGTCCATGTGCAATGACAAGCTCATCGGCATGTATGGCTACCCTGAAATCATGGGTGGCAGTCCGGTGGACATCGACGGCCACGGCTCCCATGTGGCCGGTACGGCCGCGGGCAACCCCGTGGATGTGGATTTCATTGGCGACGAGCCCACCTCCATCCAGGGCGTGGCACCTCGTGGCAACATCATCAGCTATAACGCCTGCTGTGAAATCTCCACGCTCACTCAGGCCATGGAAGACGTCGTCGAGGACTTCGACGCCATTCTCCAGGTTTCTCCGGATACCCGAATGGTGATGAATTACTCCATCGGCCTGGATGCCCAGATTTCCCCCTGGGCCCGTTTTGACTCCATGGGGATTCTCTCCATGCGCGAGGCCGGTATCTTCCCGGCCGTGGCCGCCGGTAATTCCGGCCCCGGTGACGCCACCATCGGCGTCCCGGCCCTGGCCCCCTGGGCCGTGGCGGTGGCCAATAGCACCCATGACCGCATCATCCAGGATCCCATGCCTTCCGTGTCCGGCCCCGGCGATGTCCCTGACGAGCTGCAGGATCTCGAAGCCGTTCCCGGTGACGGTCCGCTGGTGACCGGCCTGGACGACAAGGAACTGATCTGGGCCGGCGATGTGGACCCGGGCAATGAACGTGGTTGCGAGGCCTTCGCCCAGGGTGACTTCAGTGGTGCCATCGCGGTGATGGAACGGGGCGACTGCGTATTCTCGGACAAGATCAACCATGCCGCCGACGCCGGTGCGGTCTTTGTTCTGATGATCAACAACGAACCCGGCGAGCTCATCGTCATGGGCATGGAAGAACCCGTGTCCATCCCCTCGATGATGATCTCCGATGTGGATGGTGCCGCCGTTGTCGACTGGATCCAGGATCACGCCGACCCCACCATGAGCGTCAGCGAGCCGGGAATCAGCCATGACCCGGACGAGGCCGATCGCCTCAACCCCAGCAGTTCCCGGGGTCCCGTTGAAGTGGTGCCCGGCCGTCTCGGCCCTGATCTGGCCGCTCCCGGTACCTTCATTCTCGCCCCGGTCGCCGGTGACGAGAACCAGTCGGTTTTCGGCGCCCTGACCGGCACCTCCATGGCCAGTCCTCACGTGGCCGGTGCCGCCGGCCTGCTCATGGCCGTGCGCCCGGACTGGACGGCCGGCGAGGTGAAATCGGCTCTCATGCTCAGCGCTCAGCCCGAGCTGTTGGAATTTGACGGGACCGAGGCTACTCCATTTGGTCGCGGCGCCGGTCGGGTGGATCTGAACCGAGCCGCCAACGTGGGCTTTGTTCTGGACGAGACCGCTGCCAACTTCGATGCGGCCAACCCGGCCCTGGGTGGCAATCCGGGACAGCTCAACCTGGCCAGCTTCTCCACCGCCGGCTGCGATGCCAGTTGCACCCTGACCCGGACCCTGCGCGGGACTGCCGAGGGTGGCAGCTTCGAGGTGATCGTGGAAGAGCCGGACGGCGTCACCATTGATGTGGAGCCGTCCAGCTTCAGCATTGCCGAAGGCGAGACGGTCGAACTCACCGTCACCTTCTCCGACCTTGACCAAGCCGAGTCCACCGAGGGCCGGATTCACTTTGTCAGTGACAACGACGGCCTGGATCTGCAGATGCCGGTGGTGCTCGGTGGATTCCTCGCCCAGGTCTCCGGCTCCGTGCAGGACATCCCCAGTGACCGCCCCACCACCGTGGTCATCTTCCGCGAAGATGCAGACGGTGATCTGGAAGAGGCCGGTGTCCAGCAGTTCATTGGCCCCGGCACCGCCCAGTTCAGCTTCAGCCTCAGCCCGGAACCCTTCTATCCGGCCGTGGCTGCCTTCGCCGATGGCTATGACATCGCCATCAACGACAACAACGGCCAGGGTTTTGATCTCGAGCCAGGCGAAGAGGTCAGCGATGTCAGCCTGTCGCTGGTGCCCATGCCCTTCGAGATCGAAGCGGAGCTGGAGTCCACCACTGCCGGTGGCGGTGTGATCAACTACGAGATCACCACCAATGGTTGGGCGTTCACCTACGAACTCCACGCGGTCGACCACGACAGCGGTGATCGTAGTCTGGTAACCAGTGGCTCGGTCACGGACGTGGCAGCCACGGAGTTGCTGGAGCTGGAAGCCACCGGCCTGCTTTGCAGCCGTGACTACACCCTGGAGCTGACGGTCAGCAACAGCGAGGTGGATGCAGCGCCTGATCAGAACGAGATCAGCCTGACTACCGAGCGTTGTGTGCCCGGTAGCGGTGGCGGTGGCTGCAGCATGAGCGGCGCTGATCGCAGCGATCCCCTGCTGCCCGCCCTGCTGCTCCTGGCCCTGATCGGCCTCGCCGGCCGCCGCCGTTTCGGCTGAGTTCGGCGGCAGCCTGAAGGCAGAAAGCCCCGCCATTGGCGGGGCTTTTTTGTTGCCTCGCGCAGAGATCGCCAAGGGCGCGGAGAGTTGGAGGGCTAGGCGCGGCGGGTATAGACCAGGTCCCAGACCCCGTGCCCCTTGCGCTGGCCACGGCGTTCGAAATGGGTCACCGGGCGGTCATCGGGGCGCGGTACCGTACCGCCGGGGCCGGCGGTGTTTTCCAGAAGAGGGCAGGCATCCAGCACTTCCAGTATGTGGTTCTTATAGTCCTCCCAGTCGGTGGCCAGATGCAATCGTCCACCGGGTGCCAGTCGCCGGGCCGCCATCTCGGCAAAACCTGGCTGGACCAGGCGACGCTTGTGATGGCGTTTCTTGGGCCAGGGGTCGGGGAAGAAAATCAGCAGCCGGTCCAGACTCGCCTCGGCAATCTGCTCGCGCAGCACTTCCACCGCGTCATGGGTCGAGACCCGTACATTGTCGAGACCCTCTTCCTCCAACTGATTCAGCAAGCGGCCCACGCCGGGACGATGCACTTCAATGCCGAGGAAATTTCTGTCCGGGTGCTGGGCGGCCAGGGTGGCCAGCAACTCGCCGTTGCCGAAACCAATCTCCATGGTCACCGGCGCCTGGCGCCGGAACAGTGCGGCCCAATCCACCGGCCGCGGCTCGAAGGCCAGGCCATAGCGCGGAAACAACTCCTCCATCGCCCGCGCCTGCGCCGGCGTCAACCGCCCCTCCCGCCGAACGAAGCTGCGGATGGGGCGGTGGTGGGGCTTGGCAGTTTGGGTGGGGTCTTTTGGCATTGCGGTTTCTCAAATTATTGGCGGGAGATGCAAACCGTAGGAGCGGATTCATCCGCGATCAGGGGCTGAATTTTCCCCCATCGCGAATAAATTCGCTCCTACGGTGGGAGGCTAATGAATCACCCCTTCAATCGGCGAGGACGCCGAGGCAAAGCGCTTCTTCGGAATCCGTCCGGCGAGGAAGGCCTCGCGGCCGGCTTCCACGGCCTTTTTCATGGCCGAGGCCATCAACACCGGATGCCTGGCGCCGGCGATGGCGGTGTTCATAAGCACCCCGTCACAACCCAGCTCCATGGCCACGGCGGCATCCGAGGCGGTGCCCACGCCGGCATCCACCAGGATGGGCACATTGGCATTTTCGACAATGGTGATGATGTTGTAGGGGTTCTGGATGCCCAGGCCGGAACCGATGGGGGCGGCCAGGGGCATCACCGCCACGCAGCCGATCTCCTCCAGGCGCTTGGCGATGATGGGATCGTCATTGGTATAGACCATGACCTCAAAACCCTCGTCCACCAGGGTCTTGGCCGCTTCCAGTGTGGCGGGGATGTCCGGGTAGAGGGTGCGCTCGTCGCCCAGCACCTCCAGTTTCACCAGGCGATGGTCGCCCAAAAGCTCCCGCGCCAGGCGGCAGACACGCACCGCGTCCTCGCCGGTATAGCAGCCGG
>NZ_SLKM01000078.1:0-6415 GCF_007134575.1 Natronospira sp. | reverse complement strand
CGAATCCCAGTTCCTGGTCACCGGCGTCCTCGGCCCCAAGTCCAATGCCCACGGCCCCAACGAGTTCCTGCACATCGACACCGGCAAGAAACTCACCGCCTGCGTGGCGGAGGTCCTCGCCGCGCATGCGGCGAGGGGGTGAGGGGGTGAGTGGTGAGGGGTCAGGGGTTAGGAGAATCGCATCCTCACCCCTGACGCCTCACCGCCGCTCGGCATGCCCGGCGATCTTGCCCCAGGTGGCGCGCCAGCCGTCGGGGATGTCGCCACTGACCGGCTCCAGCCGCTCGGCCAGGTCTTCCGGGAGCACGGTTCGGGTCGGGCGACCCTTGGGGAAGCTGACATCCCCGATCAGCAGAACATAGGCTTCCACCCGGATGCCGCCGGCAAAATGCGACAGTGCCGCCACCCTTTCCTCCAGGGGCCCGAGAGGATTACGAAAGCCGTGCCGACGACCATTGTCGAGCATGACCCACTCGCCCATCTTCTCCGAGCCGAAGACCGCACCCCGGAGACGTTTGATTTCCAGTGCCACCAGGCCACGACGGGTCATGAGGACCAGATCAATATGCACCTGGCCGTCGAGGCCATCGGGAATGACCACGTCCCGTGCCTGGTCCCAGACCCGCCCCTTGAGCACGCGGCCCAGGTCGCCCCGACGGCGTCTCCAGATCCAGTAGCCCAGGGCAGACAGGATGACAAGCAGGCCGAAGCCGGCCGCGGCCAACAAGATGATGTCTTCGCTATGCATGGTCTTCTTTATCAGTCAGAGAGTGGCGCCGATCGTTTGCGGCGGCTGCGGATTGTATCAGCCATCAGTAATATGAGGGCAGCCCAGATCAGTCCGAAAGTGATCCCGTGGGCCGCCGTGAACAATTCCCCGAACACGAAAACGGCCAGGCACAGGGTGACGGTGGGCGCGATGTACTGGAAAAAGCCCAGTGCCGACAGCGGCAAACGGCGCGCGGCATTGGCGAACCAGATCAGGGGCAAGGTGGTGATCACGCCAGCCGCCACCAGCAACAGGTCGGTGCGCCAATCCACCTGCAGGAAGCGCAACTCGCCCGCCTGCCAGGCCCACAAGGCCAGCAACAGAACCGCCGGCAACAGCAGCAGGGTCTCGACCAGCAGGCCGCTGGCCGCCCGCACTTCCACCCGCTTTCTCACCAGGCCATAGAAGCCAAAACTCAGGGCCAGGGCAAAACTGGCCCAGGGCATGACCCCCTGGGCGAGGACCAGATTCAGTGTCCCGGCCGCCGCCATGAGCACGGCCAGCCACTGCACCGGCCGCAGCCGCTCGCCCAGAAAGACCAGGCCGAGCAGCACGTTGACCAGCGGGTTGATGTAGTAGCCCAGACTCGCCTCCATGACCCGGTCGGCGTGCACGGTCCAGATGAACACGCCCCAGTTGAAACCGATGATGGCGCCGCTCAGCAGCAGCCAGGGCAGGACATCCCGCCGCCACAGCCCGGCCAGCCCCCGACGCAAACCACCCCACCAGGCGATCAGGAGAAAAAGGAAGACCACGGACCAGGCAATCCGGTGCCCCAAAACCTCCAGAGCCGGCACATGCTGGACGGCCTTGAAGTAGATGGGCGTCAGGCCATAGAAGATGAATGTGGCGGTGGCGAAGATCACCCCCGCCTTTTCTTCACTGGATCGGAACATCCGCGCGTCTCTAGGTCATTGCCTGGGTTGATGGGCGGGGCATGATAGCACTCCGGCCGCCCGGAAGAAGGCCAGTGGCTTGCCCGTCAATTCAATTCGGACTAAAATAGTCCACATTCTCCGGAGGCAGTCCAGATGCTCAAGCTCAGCCGCCTGACAGACTACGCCACACTGGTGCTGGCCCACCTGGCCCGGCACGGTGAAAGCCGCCATTCCGCCGCGGAAGTGGCCGAGCAAACCGGTCTGGCCGGCCCCACCGTCAGCAAGGTGCTCAAGGCCCTGGCCCGGGAGGGTCTGGTGAGCAGCACCCGCGGCGCCGCCGGCGGCTATGCCCTGGCCCGGCCGGCACGGGAAATCAGCGCCGCCAACATCATTGACGCCATCGAGGGACCGGTGGCGGTGACCGAGTGCAGCCACGAGGACGGCGATTGCAGCCTGGAATCCATCTGCGGTGTCGGCCAGGGCTGGCAGAAGATCAATTCGGTGATCCGCCGGACATTGGAAGGCATCACCCTGGAGGAATTGCTCACACCCGAAATTCCGCTGCAGTGGTTCCCGAGACCGCCCGGCAGCAAAGCAGGCGAAACGGATGCTAAGACCGGCGCCTGATCAGATCCGGATAATTTTTTACATTGGTTCCCCGACGGGAGGCTAATCATGGCCACCAATCAGAAGGAAATGGACGAACTCGTCAGCCGCGAATACAAACACGGCTGGGTTACCGACATCGAGCAGGACACCCTGCCCCCCGGTCTGGACGAGGACGTCATTCGTCATATCTCCGCCAAGAAGGAGGAGCCCGAGTGGCTGCTGGAATGGCGGCTCAAGGCTTACCGTGCCTGGACGGAGATGAAGCACCCGAGCTGGGCCAAGGTCAAGCATCCGCCCATTGATTATCAGTCCATCTCCTATTACTCCGCGCCCAAGAGCAAGGAGCAGATCGAGGCCGAGGCCCCCAAGAGCCTGGACGAGGTGGACCCCAAGCTGCTCGAGACCTACGAGAAGCTCGGCATCCCCCTCCACGAGCAGGAGCAACTGGCCGGGGTTGCCGTGGACGCCGTGTTTGACTCGGTGTCGGTGGCCACCACTTTCAAGGAAAAGCTCCATGAGGCCGGGGTGATTTTCTGCTCCTTCTCGGAAGCGGTGCAAAAATACCCCGAGCTGGTACAGAAGTATCTGGGAACCGTCGTTCCCCTGAAGGACAACTTCTTTGCCGCGCTCAACTCGGCGGTATTCACCGATGGCTCCTTCGTCTTCGTGCCCAAGGGTGTGAAGTGCCCCATGGAGCTGTCCACCTACTTCCGCATCAATGCCTCCAACACCGGGCAGTTCGAGCGCACCCTGATCGTGGCGGAAGAAGGTGCCAGTGTTTCCTATCTGGAAGGCTGCACCGCGCCGCAGCGCGACGAGAATCAACTGCACGCGGCCGTGGTGGAACTGGTGGCCCTGGATGATGCCACCATCAAATACTCCACGGTGCAGAACTGGTACCCCGGTGACGAGAATGGCGTCGGCGGCATCTACAACTTCGTCACCAAGCGTGGCGACTGTCGTGGCGACCGCTCCAAGATCACCTGGACCCAGGTGGAGACCGGTTCCGCCATTACCTGGAAGTATCCCAGCTGCATTCTGCGGGGCGACGATTCCGTGGGTGAGTTCTACTCAGTGGCGGTGACCAGCAACCACCAGCAGGCCGATACCGGGACCAAGATGATCCATATCGGCAAGAACACCCGCAGCACGATCATCTCCAAGGGCATCTCGGCCATGCAGGGCGATCAGAGCTATCGCGGCCTGGTCCGGATCACCCCCAAGGCGGATGGCGCACGCAACTACACCCAGTGCGACTCCCTGCTTATCGGCGACCGTTGTGGGGCCCATACATTCCCCTACATCGAGGCACGCAACAACAGCGCCCAGGTGGAACATGAAGCCACTACCTCGCGGGTGAGCGAGGACCAGCTTTTCTACTGCCGGCAGCGCGGCATCTCCGAAGAAGATGCGGTCAACATGATCGTCAACGGATTCTGCAAGGAAGTCTTCAAGGAGCTGCCCATGGAGTTTGCGGTGGAAGCTGAAGCACTGCTGGGCATCACTCTCGAAGGTGCGGTGGGCTGATACGCCCTGCCCCTGGCGATCACGAATTCAAAGACAGGTAACAAGACATGCTTAAGATTGAAAACCTCAAGGTCAATGTAGAAGGCAAGGAAATCCTGCGCGGGCTGAACCTGGAAGTGAAGCCCGGCGAAGTGCACGCCATCATGGGCCCCAATGGCTCCGGCAAGAGCACTCTCGCCCATATTCTCGCCGGCCGGGGCGACTACGAGGTCGTCGAGGGCAGCGCCACCTGGAACGGCAAGGATCTGCTTGAGATGGAACCCGAGGAACGGGCCCATGAAGGTGTTTTCCTGGCCTTCCAGTACCCGGTGGAAATTCCTGGCGTCAACAATGTCTACCTGCTGAAGGCTGCGCTCAACGCCATTCGCGAACATCGCGGCGAGGAGCCCATTGATTCCGCCGACTTCCTGATGCTGGTCAAGCAGAAGATGAAGCGCATGGGCATGGATGAAAGCTTCATCCGCCGCAGCGTCAATGAAGGCTTCTCCGGTGGCGAGAAGAAGCGCAATGAAATCTTCCAGATGCAGGTACTGGAACCCACGCTGGCCATTCTCGATGAAACCGACTCCGGCCTGGATATCGATGCCCTCAAGGTGGTTGCCGAGGGTATCAACCAGATGCGCGACCCTGAGCGCGCCTTCGTGATGGTCACCCACTACCAGCGACTGCTGAACTACGTGGAGCCCGACAAGGTGCATGTGCTGTCTGGTGGTCGGATTATCAAGACCGGTGACAAGAACCTGGCCCTTGAGCTTGAGCGCGACGGCTACGAAGGGGTCCAGAAGGAGGCGGCTGAAGCATGAGTGGCGAGGATACTGCACGCTACAACTTCCTGACCCAATTCGACCGGGCGGTGGACGAGCTCCCCGGACAGGGCTGGCTGTCCACCCTGCGCCGTGACGCCCTGGCCCGGTTTCGTGAACAGGGCCTGCCAACGCAGAAGGACGAAGACTGGAAGTACACCAGTCTGCGCCCCATCACCGAGGGTCGCTTCGCCCTGCCGGGCAGCACCACGGTGCCGGCTGATCGCCTGGACGAAGCCCGGGTACCGGGGCTTGATGCCGCCCGGCTGGTATTCGTCAACGGCCGTTATCAGGCCGGACTTTCCGATATCAGTGGCTTGCCCGAGGGCGTCACTGTTCGCTCCATCGCTGATGCCATGGAGCGCGAACCGGAGAATCTGCAGGCACGCCTGAGTCGACAGTCCGGTCTTGACTACACCCCCTTTACTGCCCTGAACAACGCCTTCGTGGCCGACGGGGCGCTGGTAGAGGTGGCTGCCAACGTGCAGTGCAAGACACCCATTGAATTGCTGTTCCTGTCGGTACCGGGTGATGAGGCCTTTGTCTTTCATCCCCGCGTACTGGTGCAGATGGCACAGGGCAGCGAGGCAACGGTGATCGAGCACCATGTGGGCCTGGATGAAGCGGCCAACTTCAACAACGTGGTCAGTGAAATCTCCCTGGGCGCTCAGTCCCGCCTCGAACATTATCTGCTCCAGCGCCAGTCCACGGCGGGTTATCACATTGGTGGCATCCATGTGCACCAGGCCCGTGACAGTCGCTACGTCAGCCATAACGTCAACCTGGGCGGGGCCCTGGTCCGGCATGACATCAATGCCCGACTCGCCGAGGAAGGTGCGGAGGCGGTGCTGAATGGTCTGTATCTGGTCAATGACCGCCAGCATGTGGACAACCACACCTGCGTGGACCATGCCGCCCCTCACACCATCAGTGATGAGACCTACAAAGGCGTGATGGCGGGCCGTGGCCGTGCCGTATTCAATGGCCGTGTCGTGGTCCACAAGAATGCCCAGAAGATTGATGCCGGCCAGAAGAACGACAATCTGCTGCTGAGCAAACTGGCGGAAGTGGACACCAAGCCGGAACTGGAGATCTATGCCGATGACGTGGCCTGCTCTCACGGTGCCACCATCGGGCAACTGGACCCGGATGCCCTCTTCTATCTGCGCTCGCGGGGCATCGATGCCGACAAGGCCCGTGACCTTTTGACCTTCGCCTTTGCGGAATCGGTCATTGAACGCATGGGCCTGAGCGAAATTCGGGAATGGCTTGATCACCTGGTGGTCAACCGCGTCTCCGGCGAAGGCCGGCTGGATGACCTGGAGTCCGTGGAACAATGAGTACTGCACCGGAGAAGTTGAGCGAAAGCGACAGCCCCCTGGATCTCTCTGCAATCCGGGCGGACTTTCCCATCCTGGATCAGACAGTTCAGGATAAGGCGCTCTGTTATCTGGATAATGCCGCGACGGCACAAAAGCCACGCCAGGTCATCGACGCCGTGGCCGAGTACTACCGTCGTGACAATGCCAATATCCACCGTGGTGTTCATACCCTGGCCGAGCGCGCGACTGCTGCCTATGAATCGGCACGGGAACGCATGGCGGACTTCATCAATGCCTCGGCCACCGAGGAACTGATCTTCCTGCGCGGCACCACCGAGGCAATCAATCTGGTGGCCCAAAGCTGGGCCCGCCCTCGCCTGGAACCGGGTGAACCCGTCAGAGGATCCGATCCGCATCATCGTCCACGACAACTTCGCTCGTGGGGTCCCCGAGTGGCTGGCGATGATCGATGACGCTTCCCTCCACGTAGCGGAACGTAGCGTGCTT
>NZ_SLKM01000120.1:0-6504 GCF_007134575.1 Natronospira sp. | reverse complement strand
CATGCAAGTTAAACGCCGCACCATGACCTCTTGACTCGCCGCCTGCCTGATTGAATGCCCCAACAGCAAACAATTCACCTTCATGAATCTGCAGGTCGGCTACCACCAAGCCCCTGACATTGGCATCCCAGCTTTCGTCCAGCTCACCCGTGAGGGCATCAAAGGCGGCCAGGTGGCCCACGTCCCTGCCGCCAGCTGTCCAGAGTAGCCCAAGTACCGCAACCTTGTCTTCCGTCTCGACTAGACCAAGCACGATCCCGTCAAAGGACAGGTGCCAGCCATCGTCAGGCTGGAAAGCATTGGCAGTGTCTAGACGTGCGACCCTGTGAGCGGAATTCCCGTTGACCTCACTGAAAGCGCCACCTACATAAAGATACCCGTCCCGATGATCGACCGTATAAACGACCCCATCGGTTTCGGTTTCAATGTTGATGTCCAGAACCCCGGTTTCGGCATGCAAGGCCGCTAGATGATTCCAAGGACTTCCATTGATGGTTTCAAACTGCCCTGCGATGAATAGACGATTGTCGACAAGCTCCATGTCCATTAGGAAGGGGTCTTCAATGTCCGGCGTGAATGTTGTATCAAGGGCCCCTGTATCCGCATCCAGTAAGGCGAGACCTGGGCGAGGAGTGTTGTTGACTTCTTCGAAACGACCAGAAATATACAGTTGGTCATCTTGAAGCAGCATAGCAGTGACCCGACCATCGGTCGCTGCATCAAAGGTCTGGATATGTTCCCCGGTTTCAGCATCAATGACGCCGATGT
This sequence comes from Natronospira sp., assembly GCF_007134575.1. Lineage (NCBI taxonomy): Bacteria > Pseudomonadati > Pseudomonadota > Gammaproteobacteria > Natronospirales > Natronospiraceae > Natronospira > Natronospira sp. The sequence continues at coordinate 5,736 of NZ_SLKM01000120.1, read as the reverse complement.
TCACATCGGAATCACCTGATACGACGAAGTTTCCGCCAACATAGAGATGGTCGCCGGATGCAAGAATGCTATCCACATTGGTGATTTGTGATGGGTTTTCTGGGATTTCAGGATTGAAGTCTTCGTCCAGTTCCCCATCCAGGGTCAATCGCGCCAGGGCAGCATGATCGCTGCTTCCCTGTATCTCGCCGAATCGACCGGCAATATAGAGGTGGTCGTCATGCACGAGAATGTCCGAAATGAACGTGACATTACCGTCAAATGTGACTTCCCAGTCCTGGTCAACCGTGCCATCCGGGTGCAGTCGCGCGATCAGCTGATTTGGAAAGTCCCCACCGCCATCGAACTGGCCCGCTACAAACCAGCCACCATTGGGGTCCTCCACCATGACTTGTGTCGTTCCATTGGGCAAGCGGTAATTGGGGCCGGTAACCGTCATCTCGCTACCGTCGTCGCGGAACCAGCTTATGCCTTGAGTCGCGCCACCAAAGTAGCGGCCGTAGCCACCTGCATATATGCGCTGATCGTCCATGACAATGCCGAGTACGGGCGCGGCGTACTGGTAGAATGGCGCAACACCGACAGTGGTGGCAGCATGGTGCTCGGGCATCTGGAGGCTAAAGTGGTAGTTCCGATCCAGCGCCAGGCCTTCGTCGGCAGCAATAATGTCGATTGACCCACCTGAGACATCTGGAATCATGCCACCGTTCTCACAGGCCTGGACATTGCTCCAGTCGCAGTTGCGATCCGTTGAGTAGAGCAGGTCACCATCGACGGCCGGCCACCAATCCAGATGAACGCTGGCATCGCCCTGCCGCGAAGACATGTGTAAACCACCGCACTCGATCTGGATATCGTCCACATCGTCTTCGTCGACGCTTCCCGTGGCATTTTCGCTGCCACACGCGACATCACCGGGTTGAGAAATGATTACGACGTTGTAGTCCTCGCCATGCGCGATACCCATTTCGAACTCGAATGGGCCATCGCTGTCGATGGTCAGCTCGTCTTCGTCATTCAACGTCAGGACTACCGGCTCATCACCAAGACCGGTGATCTGCCCACCGATGGTCGCCAGCGGGTCGTTACTCGAACTGCTGGAGGAGCAGCCATGAATGAACATAATGCCGAATGCCAGCATCAGTGTGTTTCGGCACCTGAACTTTTCTATCTTATTGAATTTATACATTTGTCCCTCCCAGCCTGATCGTGGCATTGCAGGAATGCCCGTACGAAAAGGGTTTGTTTTGATCCCCAGACGATACATGAGCATCGAGCATTCATCCGATAAGCGCCACCCCCCAGACGGGGTACCGCCAACATCTTTGGCGCAGAATCGGACCGGGCTGGCTTCCCGGATCCGAAGGGGGGTGTTGCCGTTGAATGCCGGGCTTTTCCCACCTACGCTTTATTGGAACTGTTGATACGCAATTGGGCTGGCCGGGGTCCTTCTGTCTCCCTCTTCCAAACGAGCTGTTAATTAGCTGGCGGAAGGGAATCGGCTGGCCTGGGGAGGGGGACTGATGGCGAGAAAGATTCGCTTTGCCTTGATCATGGGCGGTGGGGTGAGCCTTGGGGCCTTTTCGGCCGGGGCCTTGGCGCGGGTTGTGAAGCTGCTGCAGGATCCGGCCGAGCATTGGTGTGATCCGAAGATCGATGTCCTTTCCGGGGCCTCGGCGGGCAGCATGGCGCTGGTGATGCTGCTGCATCAGATGTATCGGGGGGCGAGTACCGAGACCATCCGCGAGGAGCTGCGCCGGAGCTGGACCGACCCGGACTATATGGGCATCCGGCGCCTGATGGCCGAGCATGAAGACCCCTCCCTGTTTCCCGGTCAGATCATTGATCAGATCGCGGAGGCCTTTCTGCCTTTCGACGAGCCGCCGGGGGACGTGCCTCATGATCTGTTTGCGGACGGTACACTGGTCAGCCTGGCGCTAAGCAATCTCAATGGCATCCCGGTCAGGGCCGAAGGACAGCTCATACGCCAGGCCCGGACGGGGGGTGGCTCGGCGGAGGGTGCGGACAGTGTCTTCGCGGACGCCATCCAGACCACCTATCACCACGACCCCATTCGCTTCGCCCTGCATCGTGCGCCCGATGAGCGTGCCCGCGCTGTGGCCAGACGGGCCCGGGCAAGATTGGTGGCGCCCTGGGACGGCGGTCAATCTGAATCGTGGCAGGGGATGATTGAGGCAGCGATCGCTTCGGGCGCTTTCCCGGGCGCCTTTGCTCCGCGCAATTTGCAGCGTGAAGGCTGGGAGTATGACACCGAGGAGTTTCCGGGCGGGATAGCGCCCGAGGAGACGAGTTACGCCTATGTGGACGGGGGCGTCTTTCGCAACGAACCCCTTCGCGAGGCGATACGGCTGGCCAAGATCCGGGACGCCGGTGATGAGGATGTGGAGCGGGTCTTTATCTTCATTGACCCCAATATCTCCGGTACCAGCGAGGCGACCCGCTTGCCCCATCTTGAGCCGGGTGAGTTGACCACTGATGGCACGGTGGAACCCCGTGATCGTTACAGCGGGATTGCCGCGGTGCTTCAGGGTCTTTCCGGTGCGATCACCAGCCAGGCCAATTATCGGGACTGGCTGCGAGCTGCCGCCGTGAACCGCCGCGTCCAGTGGTTGGGCGAGCATCGAGAGGACATTCGGGCGATTGGTGATGCCTTGCCGGACTCAGCCCGTGAAGGGCTGCGGGCAGTGTTGGAATCGCTGTATCGACTGGATGCCGAATCCAAAGGCAATCCTGATCCAGGCGTGGATTTCGGTGCAGAGCTCACAGCCGCCTTTGAGCGCAAGGCAGGCGATAGGCCAGTGTCTGCCGCTGATGAGCTTGATCTGTTGATCAGCAAACTGGCGCGCCTCGAAGACAAAAAGAAGATCAATCTGGTGGGTATCACCCCAGCCTCCATCGGCCCCGAGGACCGGGTGCTACTGAAAGGCGGATTCCTGAGCGGTTTCGGCGGTTTCTTCGATGAAAGATTCCGGGAGCATGACTTTCGTGCCGGCGAGGACGTGGCCGCCCGGGTCCTCACCGCGAAGATCGACGGCGCCAAGCCCTTGGTTGCCAATGCCGATCAACATGCCCCTCCGCCCCTGGATTATGACGACATCGGGCATAGGGATTATCTTTCCGTTCACGAGGACACCCGCAAGGATTTCGAACGATGGACCCGTGACCAGGCCCGAGGCGCCATTGCCGAGTTCAGTAACGGCATTGTTGCCTTCTTCTCAAGATTCTTCCTGAGACGGGGCACGGTGGCCGGTTTCCTGTCAGAGCAATATGGTCAGGCGACGCGTTGCTCCATTGCGCTCCTCATCGACGATGTGCCCAGGAATATCGTTATCGGTCAGGAAGCCGAGACGAGAAGGCGTTGGTCGCGGATTATCTATTTTGATGTTTACCAGAGCCGAGGTTTTCCGGCGCGTTACGGTTTCCACGGCAACGGAATCGAAGCCCATGATGGCAGCCATCGGATAGAGGTTTTCCATCGACGGCCTGGCCGTGGCGCCAATCGAGGGCTTGGCCAATCCAGCTTCATCATTATCGATGGCCCGGCAAAAGCCTGGCTGGAGAAAGCCAAGACGCTCCAGGCCCCAATGATCCGCAAGCCCTGGCCCGGCACTCAGGATCTCCATCTGAGCCTGGATGATCTGATCGATGCCAAGCCAAGTGACAGCGATTGATTGAAGCCAGAGTGAATCGCATCCTGAGTTGCTCACCGCCAATGAGGCGACTTGCCGGAATCAGCGGCTGGCTTACTCCTCTGAAGCCTTCCGGCTAAGCCGTGAAATGGCATGCACATTGTCGTCGATGGGCGAGACGATAACGTGGGGGTGCCCTTCGACGGCATAGAACAGGAAGCTGTTGTTGATCCCCAGCTTCATGATCTCGGCGCTGTTTCCGTCCGCAAATACCACTCGATGATCCGGGTCAAAGTCACTACTGCTGAGTGTCTGCTGGGTGGCCAGGCCGCCACCTACGCCGAAGCCCAGGAAGGCACAGAATAGCAAGAGGGCGGTCAGGAGCATCCATTGGTCCAGGGGGTGCCAGGTATTTGTGCCGGATTTCAGCACTTCCGGCTTGTGTTGGGCGTAGTACCGGCGAATGTATTTCAGGTAAAACCATAGCAGAAGGGGTAGCAGGACTGTGGTCAACAGGAAGGCTATGTGGTCCGTAATCAGTACGACGGGACTCAGCAGTACATCCAGCAAATCGGAATAGGCCATGATGTTAATGCCGAGAAAGGCATAGTGGATGGACTGACTGGCAATGCCGAGTAGCAACAAATAGAGATACCCCAACGGTAGCAGCTCTCGCAGGCGGAATTGCGGCTCGGCATGCTGGTTTATGGCCATGATAGGGGAATCCTCTGTATACCCTTTCCTCGCAAGCTAGACGTCGTGGACAGTATATTCAAGTTTGGCTCAGGGGTATGGGCTTGGGCCGGTTTCCCCCTTAAGATGCGAGAAGACTTTTCAGCAGCAAGCCCCGAGCAGCGTGGAGTAAACGCAATGCCAAGGAAATTCCCGTGGCTGACCTGGCCGCGCCTGATTGTGGCCGTCGTGGCTGTCCTGATTCTGGTCCCCATGGCGAGTGATCGGCTGCTGGGCCCCCGGATTTCGGTATTGACCGTGGACAGCGGCACCCTCCGGCAGAATGTGGTCACCACGGGGCGGGTATTGACTCGTCACCGGGTGCAGCTGGGGAGCGAGATTGTCGGCAAGGTACGTCGGGTGAACACCGATGAGGGCGAATGGGTTGAGGCCGACGAGCCGCTGGTGGAGCTGGATGGTGCCACCCAGCGTGCTTCCCTGGCCCGGGCCGAGACCGGCCTGGCGCGGGCCAAGGCCCGGCGGGCGGGTCTGTTGAGTTTCGAGCGCCCGGATGCGGAAGCCGCAGTGGGAGAAGCCCGCGCCAATCTCGCCCAGGCCGAGCGGGAAGCCGAACGGCGGCAACGGTTGCTGGAGCGCGAGTTGATCAGTGCCGAGGAGCTGGACCGTAGTCGGCTGGAGATTCAGCGGGCCGAGGCGGCGCTGACCCGGGCCCGGCTGCGTCGCCAGTCGCTGCAGGAGGATGGCAGCGAGTGGTTGCTGGCCGAACAGGAAGTGGCCGATGCCCAGTACGCGGTGGCGCTGGCGGCCGCGGAATTGGAGAAGACGCGCATTGCCAGTCAGGTCGAGGGGATGGTGCTGCGTCGTCAGGTGGAGCCGGGCGATACCGTGCAGCCCGGCACTACCCTGCTGCTGATCGCGCCGGATGGGCCGCTCATCATTGAGGCGCCGGTGGATGAGATCAGCCTTGAGGGGCTGAGCACTGGCCAGCGGGCCATGTTCGAGGCCGATGCCTACCCCGGTCGGCCCTTCGAAGGGGAACTGGTATTCGTCGGTCCTCAGGTGGACCCGGAGCGGGGCAATGTGAACCTGCGCTTTGAGGTGGCAGAGCCCCCGGCCTTTCTGCGCCAGGACATGACGGTGTCCGTGGATATTCAGGTGGGTGAGCGCGACGGCGTGCTGGCCCTGCCCAATCAGGCCTTGGATGATGTGGCCGGTGACCGCGCTCGGGTCTGGCGTGTGGTGGATAACCAGGTAGAGGCAGTCGAGGTGACCCTGGGTCTGCGCGGGCTGGACAAGAGTGAAGTCCTTGAAGGCCTCGAGGAAGGCGATAGGATCCTGCCGGCGAATGCCGATGTCGAGGCCGGCCAGCGGGTGCGGGCCCGGTGAAGCTGAT
>NZ_SLKM01000174.1:0-6522 GCF_007134575.1 Natronospira sp. | reverse complement strand
CCGGGGTGCTGGCCGGCGAACATGACCTGGCGCTCGGCTTCCTGCAGAAACTCGGGCTGGGCGAAGCGTCGGATATTGTCCCGAACGGTATCGAGATAAGCCGCCCGGGCCGCTTCCGGATCAATCTCACGGGCAAACAAACCACCCTGTACCCGCCGGGGCGCATCCCCCAGCGGCTGCTCCAGCAAATCCGCCAGGGAATGGGCCGGATCCGTCGACACCAGCAACACCCGCTTTCCCCGCTCGGCCAGCGCCAGGCCCAAAGCCGCCGACAAGGTTGTCTTGCCCACGCCACCTTTGCCGCCGAGGAGGACGATGGGAGGCAGGGAGATGGCTTGCGGTGTATCGGGTCGGAAGATCAATGGGAGTGCTCCTTAGGAGAAAGCAGCGAGCTACGAGCGGCGAGCGGCGAGCTGGGCGTGCCAACGATATCGCCCTGCCCCTCCGGAAAGGTTGTACCGGCCAAGGGCCCGCGGAAAGCTCGGGTTCTGCAGAAAACAGTTGGCCATCGATCTTGCACGGCCAGCTCGCTGCTCGTAGCTCGTAGCTCGCTGCTCAACAACACCCAATCCCCCCCGGCGGTGCGTGCTCCATGCCCATGCGCCGGTGCCAGGCGTGGTAGTCCTCGATCACGAAGGGCATGAGTTCCAGGCAATACCAGGCGGCCGGGTTGGGCAGGCCCAGGCTTTCGGACATGAGCAGCAGACGCAGAAAGTCCTCGCGTCGGCGTTGTTCCAGGGCCACGGCCCGACGCATGGGGAGTTCGTAGAAGTCCCGGTAGGCCCGGGCCAGTTGGCGCAGGCGATCACTCAGGGACATCGGATCTGGTCTTTTGCAGTCGCCGGGCCGCCAGGGCCCCTTCCAGGATCAGCCAGATGTTGAGGGCGAAAATCAGCCCGCCAATCACCAACAGCAACCAATTGCCGTCGGACAGATAGCGGGACAGATTCACCAACATCGCCCAGGTGGTCATGCTGGCGACGAACAGAAAGGGTATGGCGGTAAAGATCACCGCTCGGCCCAGGCGTGCCAGGATCAGGCTCAGGACAAGGAGGGACAGGCCGGCGGTGAGCTGATTGGTGGTCCCGAACAGGGGCCAGAGCACCATCCCGCCAGCACCGGGATTATCCGGGTCGGCGCCGAAGGCGAGCCCGGCGCAGGCCAGGAAGGTGATCAGGGTGGCCAGGTTGACGTTGCTCAAAGCCGGCAGTCGATACTGGCGACCGATCTCGGCCAGGATGAAGCGCTGCAGGCGCATGCTGGTGTCCAGGGTGGTGGCGGCGAAGGCCACCACCATGATGGCGATCATGGTGGTGCCGATCACCGCCGGGATGCCCAGATTGCCAAGCAGATTGCCTCCGCCGGTGACGAAGGCGGCAATGCCCCCGGCGCTGGCCGCCGCCCAGGAATCGTAATGGCCCTGCCACTCGGCCAGACCGGCAAAGCCGGCGGAGACCGCCAGCAGGGCGGCCAGTGCCAGCAGGCCCTCGCCGGTGGCCCCAAGGTAGCCGACGAAGCGGGCATCGGTCTCCTTGTTCAGCTGCCGGGCACTGGTGCCGGAGCTGACCAGGCCGTGGAAACCGGAAATGGCGCCGCAGGCGATGGTGACAAACAGCAGGGGAATGATGGACGGGGTATCGGCCGGCAGATCCTGGTTGATGAAGGGCGCGGCGAACTCGGGCCGGCCCACGAACAGGCTTAGATAGATGACGAACAGCCCCAGGAACAGCAGGTGGGCATTGATGAAATCCCGCGGCTGCAACAGCAACCAGACCGGCAGACGCGAGGCCAGTGCCCCGTAGCCCAGCATGATCAGTACCCACCAGGCGATGTCCGGCACCCCACCCGGCTCCTCCGGCAGACTCAGGGGCACTTGCGCGCCCACGAAGACCAGACCGATCATCAGCGCCAGGCCGATGAGACAGGGCAGGAGCAGCGGCATGCGGCTACGGTAGGCCAGAAAGCCGATGACCATGGCAATGGGCAGCTGGAACCAGTAGGGCAGAACCGCTTCCGGGAAATTGACGAAGAGCGTGCCGATGGAAACGGCGAAGACCGCGTTCACCATCAACAGCAGGAAAAAGATGATCAAGAGAAAGAGGCTGCGGGCTCGTGGCCCCAGGACTTCGGCGGCGATACTGCCGATGGAACGGGCCCGGTGGCGCACCGAGGCCCAGAGGGTGCCGAAGTCATGCATGCCGGCAATCAGTACCGTGCCGAGCACGATCCAGGCCAGGGCTGGGCCCCAGCCCCAGATCACGGCGATGGCCGGGCCGATGATGGGGGCGGCCCCCGCCACCGAGGTGAAATGATGCCCCCAGAGGACGAAGCGGTTGGTGGGCACGAAATCCAGGCCGTCATTGTATTCATGGGCGGGTGTCCGGAAATCGGCTTCCAGCCGGAACAGGCGCTCGGCAATGAAACGGGAATAGAACCGCCAGCCGAGAAAAAAGCACAGAAATCCACCCAGGGCCACCAGCACTGGCCACATAGTCAACCTCTCAAAGTGAAAGAATCCGCTCGGCCTCGTCGGCTGGGTAGCCGGCCGGGCCCCGCATTACATGTTGCCGTATCCAACGCCCGGCAATGGCCTCTCGGCGTGATCGGGCAGGCCCCTCGTCTCCCGCCCGAGCCTGCTCGGCAAGCAGGATGCCGGCCACCAGCCTGGCGATCCGGTAGGCAAGCTGGCGGGCATTGGCCTGCAGCCGGGCTTCGCCTTCGGCCAGTAAGGCCTGTGGCCAGCGGGCAAGTGCTTCCAGCTCATCGGCCAGGGCATTCAGGGATTCGTCTCCGGCCCCCAGGGCACTCAGGCGCGCCTGCCAGAAGCCCGTGAAAGTCTGCCAGGCCTCACCGTCCCCCATGGCCCGAAGCAGATCCAGGCTGAGCACATTGGTGGTGCCCTCCCAGATGGACAGAACCTGGGCGTCACGCAGCAGGGAAGGCAGGCCGGTGTCTTCCACATAGCCGGCCCCGCCGAAAGCCTCCAGCACCTCGCTGCAGGCGGCCACCGCCTGCTTGCCGGTATAGAGCTTCACCACCGGCGTCAGCAGGCGTAACACCGCGGCCTCGTCCTCGCTGATTGCTCCGCATTCATCACGGCCCAGCAGCCGGGCCGCCTCGAACACCAGTTGAAAGGCGGCCTGATGTTCAACGGTCAAATCCGCCAGGGTTTCCCGGTGCAGAGGCTGGTCGATCAGGGCACGGCCGAAGGCCTGGCGCTTGCGGGCATAGTCGGTGGCCAGCATCAGTCCTCGGCCAATATAGCCGGCCGCGCAGCAGGCATTGTAGAGACGGGTGATATTGAGAATACTGCTGATCGTGGCCACGCCCCGGCCCCGCTCACCCACCATGCGGGCCGGGGTACCCGCCAGGGTCAGCTCGGCAGTGGGCAGGGCCCGGGTACCGAGCTTGTCCTTGAGCCGATTGACCTGGATGTTGCGCAGCGCCCCGTCGGCGTCTCGCAGCTCGACAAAAAACAGGCTCAGCTTTTCGTCTTCCCCCCCCCGCTCTTTGACCCGGGCGAGCGTCATGGCCACCTGGGAGGTGGTGGCGGAAGTGAACCACTTTACCCCGTGAAGGCGGTAGCCCTGCTCCTCCGGCAGGGCCACGGTTTCCGAGCGTGAGACATCCGAGCCCCCACTGCGCTCGGTCATCCACTGCCCTGCCGTCCAGAAGGACTCAGGCTCGCAACTCAACAGACGGGGCAGGACCCGCTCACGCAGATCCCCATCACCATAGAGCTCGATCACCCGCGCGGCCCCATCGGTCATGGCCATGGGGCAGGAGGCGATGGCGGAGCTGGGGTGGTAAAGATAAAGCCGCAGGAATTGATGAACCCGGGACCAGGCACCGTCAGCCCGCTCAAAGGCGGTTGCCACCACCCCCTCCTCGGCGGCAATCGCTTCCAATTGCCGCCAGGCCTCGCTGACGCGAATCCGGTCGATGCGCCGCCCCCAGGGGTCATAAGGGACATGCTCGGGGGGATCGCGTTCGGCCTCCGCCGCCAGTGTGGGCATCTCATCGCGAGCCCGACGCCATAACTGTCGCAGGCCCGGTTCCCAGCGACTCTTACAGTCCACGGGCAAACGAAGCTGGAGATAATCTGCCAGGGCCCTGTCCGCCAGCAAGTCGCCGTCAAGGACCGGACCTTGCTGAAAGAAACTGCTCATGCGCCTCTCCTGCCATCAAGCAATCCACCGTGACCACATTGCCCCACTCGGCGCAGCAACTCAATTCCATCAAAAAGATATCAGGGGCTTTACTGCCTTACTCCCACTGAAAACGAACAAGCCCTGCCAAGTCGCCTCGGCAGGGCCTGTTCCCCTTCGATCTATAGCAGAGACGTGGGACTAGAGCCCCCAGCAATCGTCACGCTCTTCCGATCCGGTAGAGTCTCGCCGACCAGTATGTGTCAGTGTCAGCGTGCTGCAGCGATCACCGTCACGCTCCGCCTGAACGCCTTGCGGACGGGCTGTCAGCGTAAAGGTGGTTCTCTCGAGATCGCCGATGAAGATTTCATAATGCCCATCCTGCGAATCCCAGGTGGTACCGCCACCATCATCCACGCACTCCCTGTAATCATTGCGCTGGGTAAAGCAGCGTTCCAGCCGTTGGGCTATCTCCACTAGACTGCGCTGCGCATCTGCCCGATAGGTGGTCACCACATGACGCTGATAGCTGTTATAGGCGAGAGCAGAAATGATGCCAAGTATGGCAACCACAATCATGACTTCAATCAGTGTGAACCCAGCTTGACGCTGCCTATTCATGCTCATCCTTTCCGTCCTTATCTATTCTGACGCCAGCTCTGCCGGCCCAATGAATCATCCCCTTTCTCCATGGGCAGCTCTTCCATTTCCGCCTCGGACCCCATCATCATCTTGCCTTCGATGCCCGGTCCTGAAGAAATAATTGCCGGTGTCGTGGGAATACCGACTCTGGAGCGAATGCCACTCACCGGCACCTTGACGGTTTCGCCGTCGATTGTGGTTTCGACATAGCTTTCCTCACCAAACTCACCGTCTCCGGCCAGATCGAAGGGCGAGAAATCCAGGCGTGAACCACTGAAGGCTTCCATCTCCATGAGCCAACCGTCACCGCCGGCGGCACAGGGGTCCTCACTCGGGATCATGGTTGGGAAGATGATACGGCCATTTCGGAAAATCGGGTTGAAGATTACTCGCTCACCCTCTCGGCCACGATGTGAAAGAGGAGAAATCAAATCCAGATACCAACCATCTTCCGTTGTCAGCTCGTGATCGGTCGTGACTCGAAGCTCGAAATCGAAATCCTCAAGCTCATCGATAATTTCCTGCTGCAGCAGATCATCCCGCTCAATTTCCGACTCCTGGTCCCTGATACCGTAAAAGGACTGGACATCGGGATTACTGACAACAAGGTTATCATCATTCTCAAAGTACTTTCCTGTCCCAAAGAAGACGAAGACATCCCCATCCGGCGAGCGCGCCACCTGTGGCCGAACGGTGATGGGCTGTACCTCGCCATTGGGCCCTTCCGCGGTGAAGAGCGGGACTGGCGTATTACCGGAACGCAAGCCACCTGGCGCACGCCAGTTGTTGCCACTCACATCCACACGCCATAGCTGACCCTGGAGATCGCCCATATAGATTCTATCGATCAAGCGATCACCCTCGATGTCCACCGGCATCGGCGTAGCCATGCCGTTACCCGCCGGATTATCGTCATCATCAGGCAGAAAGGGGTCATCCACTTCCTCACCGTTCAGGGGATCCAGGAAGACCAGGGCAGCACGATCATTCTCACTCTGGTAACCCGAGGGCACCATCACCACCCAGTCACCACTGGCCGTTTTACCGACAGAGGGCTGACCAAGGACATAGCCGATGTCTTCGTGGGCATGGTCCACAGCATTCGGACCCGTTGTAGGGCCGCCAACACGCTCCCACAGCACTTCCGGATCCTCCGGGTTAGAGATATCCAGCGCATAAACCCCGCGCTCACCAGCACCAAAGGAGCCCACAAGAATCCGCCGCCAGTTACTACCATCCCAGACATCATTCACCCTGGGTGAGCCGTCGAAAAAGTACTCGCGCTGATAATCCTGGGATGTGAGGCGATTCAACTTGTGCATGATTGCATCCGGAACATAGGAGAAAACCTCCTCCCCGGTTTCAGCGTCAAACCCATGTAGCTTGCCGTCATTGGCCGCCACATAAAGCATGGGGCGGTTCTCGCGCATGTCATGAACATGCTGGCTGTAGCTGCCACCACCATCAAAATCTTCGTCGTTCCGGTAACCGAAATCCTGGGCATGCACGAAAAGTGGATCCGAATTGACGATATCCCCTAGCAACCGCTCCCGCTGCCGGAGCTCACCCTCACCAGCGCCTTCGTCGCTTTGATCACCACGGAGCCACCAAAGCCGCTCCATGCCCAAGCCGTCCACATCACCCGTGTCCGGGTTGACGTTCAGCAATTCCTTTTGATCATCTGTCAATCCATCGGCCACATCCCACCGAAATCGTCGCGTATTCTCTGATT
>NZ_SLKM01000097.1:0-6552 GCF_007134575.1 Natronospira sp. | reverse complement strand
TTCCTGGAGGAAGGCGATGTCGCCGAGCTGCGCCGCGACAGTGTTCGCATCTTTGATCGCCATGGCCAGCCGGTAAACCGCGCCGAGGTGGAGAGTCAGCTTTCCGCCGATGCCGTGGAGCGCGGTGAGTACCGCCATTACATGCTCAAGGAGATCCATGAGCAGCCCAATGCCGTGGCCGAAACCCTGGAAGAGCGTGTCACCCACGATCGACTCCTGGCCGCCGCCTTCGGGCCAGATGCTGAGCAGCAATTGGCCGAGGCTGAAGGCGTGCACATCATCGCCTGCGGTACCAGTTACCATGCCGGCCTGATCGCCCGTTACCAAATCGAACAATTGGCCCGCATACCCTGCAGTGTGGAGATCGCCAGCGAATATCGTTATCGCGATCCGGTCGTACCCGACAAGCATGTCTTTGTCAGCATTTCCCAGTCCGGTGAGACTGCCGATACCCTGGCGGCCCTGCGTCTGGCCGCGGAGAAGGGCTATCTGGCCCGACTTGCCATCTGCAACGTGCCCGAGAGCTCACTGGTACGGGAATCCGACCTCGTGCTGATGACCCGAGCCGGGCCCGAGATCGGTGTTGCTTCCACCAAGGCCTTCACCACCCAGCTCACCGCCCTGGCCCTGTTTGCCCTCGCCCTGGCCAAGGCCCATGGACGGCTCAGCGAGGATGCCGAGGCCAAGGCCGTGGCGGAACTGCGTGCTTTGCCGGCCGCCATTGAGGCGACCATGGCCCTGGATAAACCCATCGAGGCCCTGGCCGAGCATCTGGTTCATCGCCACCACGCCCTCTTCCTTGGTCGCGGCAGCCACTACCCGGTGGCCATGGAGGGGGCCCTCAAACTCAAGGAAATCTCCTATATCCACGCCGAGGCCTATGCTGCCGGCGAGCTGAAGCATGGTCCCCTGGCCCTGGTGGACGAGGACATGCCCATCATTGCCGTCGCCCCAAGCGATGCCCTGCTGGAGAAGATTCGCTCCAATCTGGAAGAAGTGCGTGCCCGCGGTGGCGAATTGATTGTCTTCTCGGACGCCGAGAGCGGTTTCACCGCCGATGAGCGTACCCATGTCATTGCCCTGCCCCGCGCCGGCGGCCCCCTCACCGCCCCGGCCATCTTCACCATTCCCCTGCAACTACTGGCCTACCATGTCGCGGTCCACAAGGGCACGGATGTGGACAAGCCGCGTAATCTTGCAAAATCCGTGACCGTCGAATAAGGACCAGGCAAGCAGCCTGGGTTCAGTCAGCCCAATTTGCCCGGCAGTACCCCAAACGGGGGGTAGATTCCGAGCGACCACGTGGGATGATAGAGAGGTATTACCCAGATAGACCGAGTGTCTTTCGCCCCCTTCCAACAAGGAGATACGCATGAATAAGCGCACGCCCTATATCCTGTTATTCCTCCTCTTGTTCGTTTTCTTGGGCACTGGTTGCCTGGACAGCTCAAGCAGCGATGATGATTCAAGTGGTCAGACGGACAATGGCAATGGTGACGGCAACGGGAATGGCAACGGGGATGGGGGTGACAACGGAGACGGTGATGCAGGGCTTGAGCCATTGCAGGGCGCCTGGACCAGCGGCTGCGTCTTTATTGATGGCGAGAATCAGATCCTGGAACGCCACGTTGATGGCAATATCGCCGAAGGATACTTCGAAATTTTCGACGAAGCTGACACGAGTTGCGCCAATACCCCGGTATTCTCCGGATACCTCGCCTGGGAAATCTCGGCAGGGGACGAGATCACCACTGATAGCGGCGTCACGGCACGGGAGCTGGACATCGAACTCACAGATGATCCGGACGGCCTTGGTGCCCCTGATAATGAGTACGATATTTTCAGGGTGGAAGGCGATACGCCCTATTTTGGTGACAACCCATCAACCAGCCCGGAGAATCGACCGACGGCCTTGGATTGGGATACCCCATTCCACCGGATGGAGGATTGATCACGTTGCAGGAGCGCCATGGGCCAATGGGCCCTGGCGCTCCCGCAAGCCGATCGGCTAAGCCTATCCTGTTGCGGCTCCGGTGTTCAGCCTTCCTTCAGGTCAATGCCCACCGGTGCATGGTCCGATGGGCGCTCCGCGCGGCGGGGTTCTACGTCGATCCAGCTGGCTTCCACCCGATCGCGCATCTTGCTGCTCGTTAACACCAGATCGATTCTCAGGCCACGATTGCGACGGAAGGCACGGGTTCGGAAGTCCCACCAGGAGAACTGCTCTGCTGCCTGATCAAAGAGACGAAAACTATCATCAAAGCCGATATCCAAAATGCGTTTCAAGGCGGCATGCTCAGGTTCCGAGAACAGGATCTTGCCGCGCCAGGCTTCCGGATCATGCACGTCTTCATCTTCAGGGGCGATGTTGAAATCACCCATCACCACCAGTCGATCATGGCGTGACGCCTCATCCTCAAGCCAGCGGGTCAGGTGGTCCAACCATTCCAGTTTGTACTCATACTTCTCGCTTCCTACCGCCTGCCCATTGGGTACATACAGATTGATGACCCGCAGGTCTCCGAAGCTGGCGGCAAGGACACGTCGCTGCGGATCCTGATAGCCGGGGATATCAGTAACCACTTCGGTGGCCGGCTCACGGCTGATGAACGCCACGCCGTTGTATGTCCGCTGACCATTGCTCAGGCAGTGGTAGCCGAGGCTCTCGTACGTGGCTGCCGGAAACCGATCATCCGGCAGCTTGGTTTCCTGCAGTCCTACAACCGCGGGCCGATGATCCTTTATCCAGTTCGCGACCTGTTCCTCGCGCACACGGATGGAATTGACGTTCCAGGACACCACTGAATTACTCACAGACTCAGACCTCCCAAGCGTTCACGAATCCGGCGTTCTCGAAGCAGCCAACCGATCAGGCCTCCAATCAAGCCCCCCACCAGCATGAAAGCGAGCAACAGGCCCATGAAGCGCGGTTGTTGATAAGCCGGCACCACAGGCTCTGATTCCGTGGTAGCCGCCGTGATTTCAGCTTCCCTTGCTTCACCCTCCGCTTGCCCAGGAGCAGAGCGACTTCCTTCCATCTCTTCCGCCGTCAGCACTGCGTCCGCCTCAAGCTCCGGCTTACTGTCCGCCAATTGCTGGACGTCGGCCAGTTCGTTCTCCAGCTTATCGCGTTCGCGCTCGAGAGATGCAATTTCTCTATCCCGGTTCGCCAATCTCTCTGCCAATTCGTTCCTTTCCGCTTCCACCTCATCGATCCGAACCCGGGCCGGCGGACTGTCCACGAGAAACTCCTGATTGACCCAGCCAATGGTCCCATCCGGCGTTTCGACCTGGGCAAAACCATCTTCCACGGATCCCAGGCGTTCCAGTTCATCACCGCTTTGCAGCAAGTCGAGTCTTTCGCTCGTGCTGTCAGGCTCCGGATAAAGGCTGAGAAAGAGACGGTCGATGACCCAGGCCGGCTCGGCAACCGCCGTCAAAGGCAAGAGCAATAGCAAGGCAAAACAGCCGTTGCGTAAAAGAGAGCACTTCATGCCGCCTCCACAATGCCGTGATGTCGAAGAAAGGCCGCCATATCCGGATCCCGGCCCCGAAAGCGTCTGAAAACCTCCGAGGCAGGCAAGCTGCCGCCAAGTCCCAGTATGGTGCGTCGGAAACGCTCACCGGTATCGCGGTCGAACAGACCCGCTTCCTCGAAGGCCGAGAAGGCATCCGAGGACAATACCTCTGCCCAGAGGTAGCTGTAATAGCCTGCGGCGTAACCGCCACCGAAGATATGGGCGAAGCTGTGCGCAAAGCGATCATAATCGGCAACCGGCACCACCGAAATCTGCTCGCGGACATCATTCAGTGTTTCGACGATGCTCAGTTCGCTCTCCTCGGGGTATTCCCGATGCAGGCGCAGGTCAAAACTGGCGAACTCGCACTGGCGCAACAGTTTCATGCCGGTCTGGAAGTTGCGGGCTTCCAGCATGGCCTGTTGAAGAGAGGCCGGCATGGCCTCGCCGCTCTCGAAGTGAGCGGCAACCCGATCCAGGCCAGTGCCCGGCCAGGCGTAGTGTTCCTGGAACTGGCTCGGCAATTCGACCGCATCCCATTCCACACCATGGATACCGGCGACCTCGCTCACATCCACCTCCGTCAGCAGGTGCTGGAGGCAGTGGCCAAACTCATGAAACAGCGTGATGACATCGTCATGCTTGAGCAGACTCGGCTGGCCGGCTGCCGGCTTGCCGAAATTGCAGGTCAGATAGGCAACCGGCGTTTGCAGCCCGGTCTCTGTCCGTCGGCGGCTGACGCATTCATCCATCCATGCGCCGCCGCGCTTGCCAGGCCGGGCATAGAGATCAACGTAAAGGCGGCCAATGGCTTCACCGCTGGCGCAATCACGAAGGGCGTAGAGACGGACATCTTCATGCCAGCGCTCGAACTCGCTGACTGTCTCCACGTTCAGGCCGTATAGCTCCCCGGCGATCCGGAACATGCCCTCAAGCACCTGTTCCAGGGGCAGATAGGGTTTGATCCTCTCGTCCGACAGGCCATGCTTGGCCTCCCGCCGCTTTTCGCTCGCCCAGAGCAGATCCCAGGGAGCCAGCGTCTCTATCCCCAGGGTCTCCCGGGCAAAGTCGGAGAGGGCCTTGAACTCCGCCATCGCAGCCGGTTTCACCCGGGCCGTCAGATCGGCGAGGAAGTCCGCCACCTGCTGGGGTGAGTCCGCCATCTTGCTTGCCAGGGAGACCTCGGCGAAATTTCGATAACCCAGCAGTGATGCGGCCTCCTGGCGCAGGGCCATGATCTCTTCCATCACCGGTCCATTGTCGAAGCGTCCGGCCTGGGGCCCCCTATCTGACGCCCGGGTGGCATTGGCGTGGTGCATCTCCCGGCGAAGTTCACGATCGTCGGCGTGCTGTATCACTGCCAGATAATCCGGAAATTCCAGACTGAAAAGCCAGCCCGCCTTGCCCATCTCTTCCCCACGGGCTGCCGCCCGCGCCCGATCCGCCGCCGGAATTCCCGTCAGCCGCCCTTCCTCGTGGGGAGGGACGTGCAGGGACCAGGCCTGGGTTGCGTCCAGCAGGTTTTCTTCGAAGCGATTCTGCAGGCGGGACAGCCGCTCCTGAATGGCTCGGAATCTGGAGCGGGCAGGCTCTTCCAGGTCCACACCCGACAGGTGGAAATCCCTAAGCTGATCATCCACCGTCTTGCGTTGGGCGGTGTCCAGCGATTCCCATAGCTCGGGTCGGCGCAGGGACCGCCAGGCCTCGTAAAGTCCCCGGTTCTGGCCTTTCTCCGCTTCCCAGGCACTGATCTTCTCCAGGCAGCGGCCGAAGGCCTTCCGCACCGCTTCATCGTTGGCGACATTATTGAGATGGGCGATGGGTGAAAAGACCCGGCTGAGCCTGTCCTCCATCGACTCCAGCGGGCGTGCCAGACTGTCCCAATCGTATTCTCGGGGCTGCCTTGATACCTCATCTACCGTTCGCCGATAATCCGCCAGCACCTGATCCAGGGCAGGCTCGAAATGGGCCGCATCCAGCCTGGCGAATGGCGGCAGGTCGAAGGGCTCGAGCAAAGGGTTTTTCATGGCATCGGCCCTCCGGTGAGAGCGGAAATGGACAGCGTAACTTAGCACGCGCTGGCGCGTCTTTCAGCCGGGTCCGGTGGATTCGGGGCTCTGTGCTACATTGAGCCCCGGAAAGCGCCGGCCCCGGCTTTCCCTTTTTTATCCGACCCTTGCAGGTGCGACTCGTTCGAGGAGGACAAGACAGGCATGGCGGATTTTGATTTGATCGTGATTGGTGGTGGCAGCGGCGGTATCGCCACCGCCCGGCGGGCAGCGGAATACGGCGCTCGGGTGGCGGTGGCTGAAAACCGTCCCCTTGGAGGCACCTGCGTCAACGTCGGCTGTGTCCCCAAGAAGGTGATGTGGTATGCCGCCAGTCTCGCCCATGGGGTGGAGGAGGCACGTGATTATGGCTTCGATGTCCGAAGTTCGGGCCATGACTGGCTGAGCCTGAAGCGTGCCCGTGATGCCTATGTAAAGCGATTGAACGGCATCTATGCCCGCAATCTGGAAAAGAGCGGTGTCACCCACCTGCAGGGCTTCGCTCGTTTCCTTGATGCAAAGACCATTGAGGTCGACGGTGAGCGCTATAGTGGCGAGCGCTTCCTCATTGCCAGCGGTGGTTACCCCGCACGACCTGACATTCCCGGTGGTGAGCTCGGAATAAGCTCGGACGGCTTCTTCGAGCTGGAAAAGCAGCCCCGGCGGATCGCCGTGGTGGGCAGTGGTTATATCGCGGTGGAACTGGCCGGCATGCTGAATGCCCTGGGCTCGAAGGTCAGCCTTATCGTGCGTCGTGATGGGGTGCTACGGGACTTCGATTACAGCCTCCGCCAGCGCCTTATGGCGGAAATGGAGGCAGACGGCCTTGAGCTGATTACCCAGGCCGTGCCCACTGCCGCTCGCCAGGACGGCGAGGGTTACGCCCTGGAGACTGAGGACGGGCGTGTGCTCTGCCCCTTCGATGAATTGCTCTGGGCCATTGGTCGTGAACCAGCCACACAGGGTCTGGGTCTGGAGAAGGCAGG
>NZ_SLKM01000007.1:0-6572 GCF_007134575.1 Natronospira sp. | reverse complement strand
TTCGACCCCTCGCAGGATGCCATCTGGGAGGCGGGGTTCAGCTCCACGGTGCGATCGGAAACCGAGGTCCGGGACTGGGTGGAGCATCAACTGGCGCCGCAACTGCTCTCCATTCACGGGGTCTCGGGGGTCGAGGCGGCTGGGGGCCAGGTCCGCGAGATGTCGGTCACGGTGGACCAGGAAAGGCTGCAGTCCTACGGCCTCACCATGCAGCATCTGATCACCGCGCTGGAAGGCGAGAATGTGGACATCGCCGCCGGCTGGGTGACCTCGGACACCTTCGATGTGATGGCCAAGACCGATGGTCTGTTCCGCTCGGCCGAGGATATCCGCAATGTATTGCTGCAACTGCCCGACAATGATCGGCGAATTCGCCTGTCGGAGGTGGCCGAAGTTCGCGACGGCTATGGTGATCAGCGCCTCTTCGTGCGCCTGAACGGGGTGGAGGCGGCCCAGGTCTCGGTCTTCAAGATCCCCGAGGCCAATACCGTGGAAGTAGTGGACGAGATCACCGCGACCATGGACCGACTGGAACGCACCGGCTTCCTGCCCGCCGACATCCAGTACGAATCGACCCGGGACCCCACCTACTTCATCCGCGGCTCCATCAGCTCGGTGGGCGCGGCTGCCATTCTCGGCGGGGTGCTGGCCATGTCCATGGTGCTGCTGTTCCTGGGCAGCCTGCGCAAGAGCTTTGTCATCGGCCTGTCCATTCCCCTGGCCCTGATGGCCACCTTCGCCATGATGGGCGCCAGCGGCCTGACCCTGAACATCATGAGTCTTGGGGGCCTGGCGCTTGGAGTGGGCCTGCTGCTGGACAATGGCATCGTGATGCTGGAGAACATCTTCCGCCACCGGGATGAGCTCGGCAAGGAACCCGAGGATGCGGCCCATGACGGCTCACGGGAAGTGGCCTCGGCGATCACGGCGGGGACATTGACCAATCTGGCCGCGGTGGTCCCGTTCCTGCTCATGACCGGCATGGCCGCCCTGGTTTTCCGGGAGCTGATCCTGACCATTTCCTTTGCCATTCTCGCCACCCTGGCGGCGGCACTGACCCTCATTCCCATGCTGGCCGCGCTGCTGGCTCGGGTGCGTTTTGAGTCCGGCCTGTCGCGGACGCGACTGATTCGCGGCTTCAACGCTGCCGTGGATGGCCTGCGGGATGGCTATCGGGCGATCCTGCCCGGCGTGCTTCGCTGGCGCTGGGGGGTGCTGGGTCTGGCGGTGCTCGGTCTGGCCGGGGCCAGTCATCTCTCCGGACAACTGGGCAATACCTTTCTGCCCCAGGTGGACGACGGCAATGTGGGCGTCTTCATGGGCCTGCCGCCGGGCACGCCGCCCCATGAGAATGATGCCGCTACCCGCCAGATCGAGGCCCTGATCGATGACATGCCCCATGTGGAATCGGTCTTCACCCGGGTCGGCGGCCATCTCAGCGGCGGGGTGATATCGGAGCGGCCCGGCACCTCTCGACTGAGCATTCAACTGGTCCCGGCGGTGGATCGGGAGATGAGCGCCGGTGAATGGGTTCAGGAAGCCCAGTCGCGCCTGGACGAACTGGACATTCCCGGGGCCCGCCTGGTGGCCAGACCGCCGTCCATCCCTGGATTGCGCTTCTCGGTGGCGGGCACGGATCTCTCCATCGGCATCGTCGGCGAGGATCTCGAGGAGCTCAATGTCCTGGCCCGGGAGCTGGTGGCCCAGCTGGACGGCATCGAGGGACTGGAAGGGGTGGAAGTGGGCCGCGAAGATCAAAGTCCCCTGCTCCGGATCCGGGTGGACCGGGAGCGGGCCGCGGACCTGGGCCTGAATGTCTCGGATGTGGGCAATGCCATCCGCAATGCCGTGGACGGCGCAGTGCCGACCCGCTTTGTCACCGGCCAGACCGAATACGATGTTCGCATTCGGCTGCCGGAAAGCGAGCGTAGCAACCCGGAAAGCCTGGGAGGCATGATGCTTTCCCGTCCCGACGGCCAGCCGGTGCTGCTCCGGGATGTGGCCGAGTTCGAGTTTACCGAGGGCCCGGCCCATATCGAGCGGGAGAACCAGAATCGACTCAAGCGGGTCAACGGCGACATCAATACCGAAATACGCGACATTGGCAGCGTGATGGCCGATGTGGAGGCACGGCTGGCGGAGATGGACTTCCCGGATCACATCAGTCTGCTGGTGGGCGGACAATGGGAAACCATTCAGGACACCAACCGGGAGCTGCTCACGGTCATCCTGCTCGCCCTGTTCCTGGTCTTCGTGGTCCTGGCGGTGCAGTACGAGCGCCTTTCCAATCCCCTGGTGATTCTCAGCGCCGCACCGCTCGCGCTGATGGGTGTGGTGGGGATCCTCTGGCTGACGGACAACCCGCTCTCGGCGCCGGTGATGATCGGGGTGATCCTGCTCATCGGGGTGGTGGTGAATAACGCCATTCTGCTGGTCGAATACATCGAGATCGGGCGGCGGGAGCAGCAACTGCCGGTGGACCGGGCCATTGTCGAGGCGGGCGCGGTCCGTCTGCGCCCCATCCTGATGACCACGACCACCACGGTGCTGGGCATGACCCCGCTGGCCATCGGCCTCGGCGAGGGCGCGGAGATCATGCAGGCCCTGGCGCTGTCGGTGATCGGGGGCCTGTTGATGGCCATGCTGCTGACCCTGTTCGTGGTCCCTTGCCTGTATCTGGTGGTAAGCCGCTTCAGCGAACACGCCAAGGCCTGGCTGACCGGGGGGCGGTATGGAGAGGCTGGGGGCTAGTTAGCAAGGCAGAAACGTTTGGCTTCGATTGGGGTGGGACCCTTCGATGACGGTGACGGGGGCGTTCCGGCCTTGGGTCCGACAGGGGTTTCCAAGAACGCCGTAAATACATCCCTTTAGGCTCTGTGGGCGACGTCCTGTCGCCCACAGTCTTGAGCAAGCCCACTAGGACCAAAGCCGGAACGCCCCCGTCACCGCGATCGAAGGGCCCCACCAGGATCGAAGCCACCCACGAAAGCAACCCCCACCAATCTGGCAACTAATCTGGCCCTAAAGCCCCACCCACGCTATATTCGGTGGCTGAGTTTTCGTGGGGGTAGAGGCATGCGTGCAAGCTGGATTCTCATTGTCCTGGCAATCGCCACCCTGGTCTTTGTACTGCTGCAGCGACCGGGGGTGGATTCAGACACCGGGCGGGACCTGGCGCCGGCGCAAGAGCCGGATCGGGCCGTGGCCGAGCGGGAGCCCGCGCCGCCCCGCGAGGCGGCGCGAGAAGGCCGCCAGCCGGAACCCCGCGAAGAGCGGGAGATCGCCGAAACTGAGCTGGAAACCCAGGACGAGTCGGATCGTCCCCAGGGGGGGTATGACAGCCGCGGCCGCGAATTTTATGAGAGCGAGGACTACCACGCCTTTGTCGAGGATGCCCTCCAGGATGCCGCCGATGGCGACCCCTCCGCCCAGTATTACCTGTATCGTGCGCTGTCAGAGTGCGAACTGGCCGTGAGCCAGTTTGATGGCGAGTTCCCGGACGAATTCGAACTTGCCGCGGCGCTGCCGGCGACCATGGCCCCGGGTGTGAATGAACTGATGATGCAGCAGGTGGAGCGCTGCCGCGGTTTCTTCGAACAGGAACCGGCCCAGTATGGCTCCGCGCGGGGCTGGCTCGAGGAGGCCGCGGCACAGGACTACGGCCCGGCGGTGATGCACCAGGGGGTGCGCCAGTATCGCCACTGGATGGCGGGCCGCGACAGTGGCTTCGAGCCGGATCGGATCGTCGATACCTTGCGGGACAGGAATCCGGAGTCCCTCTCCTATGCCAGCCAGCTCAGCGCGGTCAACAATTCCCCCCAGGCCGACGAAAGCGCCTGGCTCATGCTGGCCTGCAAGTACGGGCAGGACTGCTCCGGTGATGCCGACTGGGTCCGTGCCCTCTGCCTGCAGCAGGGCTGCCCGCCGGATTTTGACGGTGCCGAAGACGCCCTTTCCATGTTGCTCAGCCCGGGCGAAATGGACCAGGCCCGCGACCGCATGCAGGAGCTGGAAGAAGCCCTGGACCGGGGCGATTTTGAGTCGCTGTTTCCCTAGGGTCCCTCTAGAGGGTCCCTACCCCTCTTTTCGCCGGCAAGCGGGATGCTATGATCCGTCCGGTTGCCGGCATTTGCCCTGGCCGTGAGCCGGCCTCTCCCACTAACCGCCAGAACCATGCTTGTCAGGAGTGATTACCGTGAAGAGCAGACTGATACTGGGCCTCAGTGCCCTGCCCCTGGCGCTTGCTGCCTGCGGCGACAGCCCGGACACCGAGCGCGATCGGAGCGAAGCCCCCGCGGCTGAAGAGGCCGCCGATGAGCGCAACCCCCTGCTGGTTGCCAGCGACCTGCCCTATGGCGCACCGGCCTTTGACCGGATCCGTGCCGAGCATTTCCCCGAGGCCATCGAAAAGGCCATGGCCGAGCACATGGCCGAGGTCGAAGCCATCGCCGACAACCCGGAAGCACCCAGCTTCGAGAACACCATCGTCGAGATGGAACGTTCCGGTCAGCTACTGGCCCGGGTGATGCGGGTTTTCTCGGCCCTGGCCGGCGCCCACACCAATGAAGAGCTGCAGGGCGTTCAGCGCGAGTTCTCGCCCAAGCTGTCCGCGCACCAGGACGCCATCAATCTCAATGCCGCCCTCTTCGAGCGAGTGGACAGTCTCTATCAGGAACGCGAGGAACTGGACCTGGATCCCGAGTCCAAGCGGCTGCTGGAGCGGTACCACACTGACTTTGTCCGCGCCGGCGCCCGGCTGAGCGAATCCGAGCAGGATCGTCTGCGGGAGATCAACACCCGTCTGGCCGAACTGGGCACCGAGTTCAGTCAGAAGGTGCTGGCCGAGGTCAATGACTCGGCCGTGGTGGTCGAAGACCGCGACAAGCTCGACGGCCTCTCCGACAGCCAGATCCGCCGCGCCGCCGAGGAAGCCGAGGATCGCGGCCTGGAAGGCAAGTACGTGATCACCCTGCTCAACACCAGTGGCCAGCCGCCGCTGTCACGGCTGACGAACCGCGATCTTCGGGAACGCGTGCATACCGCCTCCCTCAACCGGGGCAGCCGGGGCAATGAACACGACACGCGCGAAATCGTGGTCGAAACGGTGAAACTGCGCGGCGAGCGCGCCCGCATGCTGGGTTATGACACCCATGCCGATTACATCCTGGAAGAGCAGACCGCCAGTGATCTGCAGACGGTCAACGATCTGCATGACGACATCAATCCCATCGCCATGCGCAATGCCCGCCAGGAAGCCGATGACATCCAGGCCATCATCGACGAGACCGAGGACGAGCCTTTTGAGCTGGCCTCCTGGGACTGGGCCTTCTATGCCGAAAAGGTTCGCCAGGAACGTTATGCCTTTGACGAGTCCGATGTGCGGCCCTACTTCGAATTTGAAAGCGTGATGGAGAATGGCGTTTTCTATTCCGCCGAGAAGCTGTTCGGCATTACCTTCGAAGAGCGCCACGACATTCCCGTCTATCACGACACCGTGCGGGTCTATGAAGTCTTCGAGGAAGACGGCACCCCCCTGGGCCTGATGTACAGCGACATGTACTCCCGCGGCTCCAAGCGGGGCGGGGCCTGGATGAACTCCTACCAGATCCAGTCCGAGCTCTTGGGCGGCCAGCCGATCGTGGGCATTCATCTCAACATCAGCCATCCAGGTGAAGGTGAGCCCACCCTGCTGACCTGGGACGAAACCACCACCCTGTTCCACGAGTTCGGCCATGCCATTCACGGCCTGTTCTCGGATGTGCGCTATCCCCGCTTCTCCGGTACCAGCGTGCCCCGTGACTTCGTGGAATATCCCTCACAGGTTTATGAGATGTGGGCGTCCTGGCCGGAAGTGCTGGCCAACTACGCCCGCCACTACGAGACCGGTGAGCAGATCCCGGAAGAACTGCTGGAGCGGGTCCTGGAAGCCCAGCAGTTCAACCAGGGTTTCCGAACCGCCGAGTACATGGCCGCCTCCACCATCGACCAGGCCTGGCATCAACTGCAGCCGGAAGATGTGCCCCCCGCGGAGGAAGCCATGGACTTCGAGGCCCGGGTACTGGCCGAGCACGACATGGACTTTGCCCCGGTGCCGCCGCGCTATCGCACGCCCTACTTCTCCCACATGATGGGCGGCTATTCCGCCGGCTATTACTCCTATATCTGGAGTGAAGTGCTGGATGCCGACAGCGTGCTCTGGTTCGAGGAAAACGGCGGCCTGACCCGCGAGAATGGTGAGCACTTCCGCAGCACCATCCTCTCCTCGGGCGGCACCATGGATGCCATGGATCTGTACATGGAATTCGCCGGCCGCGAACCCAAGATCGAGGCCCTGCTGGAACGCCGCGGCCTGCTCGACGACTAAGACCGCCGGCAAAAACAAGCGCTATCAAGGCCCCTTCCGGTTTCCGGAAGGGGCTTTTTCGTGGTTCCGGGCGGTAACGCGGAGAACCGTGGGAGCGGATTCATCCGCGATTGGCCATCAGGTGGCACGACGGCTTGCGCGGGCGTCGCGGCAAGGGAGAAGACGTGTCGACCGGGCCATCCTGCTACGATTCGCAAAAGGGAATCCT
>NZ_SLKM01000283.1:0-6590 GCF_007134575.1 Natronospira sp. | reverse complement strand
TCCTCCGGATCATCCCCCTTGCCTTCCTCTGACGGCGTCTTGCCAGAGGCGTCATCGGTACCCTTGGGTTCAGGCATCCGGGACAGAGCAATCTGCAATACCTCGTCAATCCAGCGGACCGGACGAATATCCAGCTTCTCCTTGATATTGTCGGGTATCTCCGCGAGATCCTTGCGATTCTCCTCCGGAATCACCACCACCTCAATGCCACCCCGGTGGGCGGCCAGGAGCTTCTCCTTGAGGCCGCCGATGGGCAGCACCTCGCCCCGCAGAGTGATCTCACCGGTCATGGCAACATCGGCCCTGACCGGGATCCCGGTGATCGAGGACACCAGCGCCGTGCACATGCCAATACCGGCGCTGGGACCGTCCTTGGGCGTGGCCCCTTCGGGCACGTGGACATGGACATCATTGGTCTGATGAAAGTCCTCGGAAACGCCCAGTTTGCGCGTCCGACTGCGCACCACGGTCATCGCGGCCTGTACCGATTCCTGCATCACATCGCCCAGCTGACCGGTCTGATGGAGCTTGCCTTTGCCGGGCATGACGGTACTTTCGATGGTGAGCAATTCCCCACCCACTTCCGTCCAGGCCAGGCCGGTAACCTGACCCACCTGGTCATGCTCTTCGGCGCGGCCAAAGCGATAGCGCTGGACGCCCAGGAAATCACTCAAATTCTCAGGAGTAACCGTGATGGTCTTGGTGTCCTTCTCCAGAAGCAGGCGCTTGACCACCTTGCGGCAGATTTTTGCCACTTCCCGCTCCAGGTTCCGAACACCCGCCTCCCGGGTGTAGGTCCGAATCACGGCTAACAGGGTCTCGTCGGGCACATCGATCTCTTCCGTCTTGAGACCGTTGTCCCTTACCTGCTTGGGCAGCAGAAATTCACGCGCAATGCTGAGTTTCTCGTCCTCGGTGTAACCGGCCAGTCGGATCACTTCCATCCGGTCCAGCAAGGGCGCCGGAATGTTGAGGGTGTTGGCGGTACACACGAACATCACATCCGAGAGGTCAAAATCGACTTCCAGGTAGTGGTCACCGAAGCTCGAATTCTGTTCCGGGTCAAGCACTTCCAGGAGCGCCGAGGCGGGGTCGCCACGGAAGTCCATGGCCATCTTGTCGACCTCGTCAAGCAGGAACAGGGGGTTCTTGACGCCCACCTTGGCCATGTTCTGGGTAATCTTGCCCGGCAATGAGCCAATATAGGTACGGCGATGACCACGGATTTCGGCCTCATCCCGCACCCCACCGAGTGACATGCGGACAAACTTGCGGCCCGTGGCGCGGGCAATACTGCGCCCCAGGGAGGTCTTGCCAACACCGGGCGGGCCCACCAGGCAGAGGATGGGGCCCTTGAGCTTTCTCACCCGCTGCTGCACGGCGAGGTATTCGAGAATCCTCTCCTTGACCTTCTCAAGGCCAAAGTGATCTTCGTCCAATATGCGCTGGGCACGGGCCAGATCCTTGCGGATGCGACTGCGCTTTTTCCAGGGCACACTGGTCAGCCAGTCAATATAATTGCGCACCACGGTGGCCTCGGCCGACATGGGCGACATCAGCTTGAGCTTGTTGAGCTCGTTGTTGGCCTTGTCACGGGCTTCCTTGGGCATGCCGGATTCCTCGAGCTTCTTCTCGAGATTTTCCAGCTCATTGGGGGCGTCCTCCATGTCCCCGAGTTCCTTCTGAATGGCCTTCATTTGCTCATTCAGGTAGTACTCGCGCTGGCTCTTTTCCATCTGCTGCTTGACGCGCCCACGGATGCGACGTTCCACCTGGAGAATATCGATCTCGCCCTCGATCAGGGCCAGCACCTGCTCCAGGCGCTCGCGCACATTGTCCAGCTCCAGAATGGCCTGCTTTTCTTCCAGCTTCAGGGACATATGGGCGACCACGGTATCTGCCAGGCGCCCTGGCTCGTCGATACCGGACAGGGAGGTCAGCACCTCCGGCGGCACCTTTTTATTGAGCTTGACGTACTGGTCGAACTGGGAGATGACCGAACGCATCAGCACGTCCACTTCCCGCTCGTCGTGGCTCTCATCCTCCGGGACCGCCCGCACCTGGGCGAGGAAGAAGCCCTCGTCCTTCAGCTCGGCAATATGAGCGCGCTGAACCCCTTCCACCAGCACCTTGACGGTGCCGTCGGGCAGTTTCAGCAGCTGCAGGATCTGCGCCAGGGTGCCGACGCTGTAGATATCCTTTTCGCCGGGATCATCCACCTCGGCGCTTTTCTGGGCCACCAGCAGGACCTGCTTGCCGGACTCCATGGCCTTTTCCAGTGCCTCGATGGATTTCTCCCGGCCTACAAACAGGGGGATGACCATATGGGGATAGACCACCACATCACGGAGGGGAAGGACAGCCACTTCCATGCTGTCGCCCTCCTCCAGGATGGGGTCCTTCTTGTCGTCACTGATGCGTTCTTCGCTCATGGGATGCGACCTCTCATGGGACGGCGGACAGCACCGGCCGGAATGGCCGCCTGCCCGCCGAACATTTGTCTCTACTGGGTGGGATGTGGGGGCGACACCGACGGCTTTCAAGCATCGGCGCCCCCATAAAGCTTCGGGGGCCCGCAGGCCCCCGACGAATCAGTCCTCGCCCGAGCCGGCTGCTGCCTTCTCTTCCGAGCGATAGATGATATAGGGGCGGGCCTCGCCGTTGATTACGGCCTCATCCACCACGACCTTCTCCACATTTTCCATGGAGGGCAGATCGTACATGGTGTCCAGCAGAATTCCCTCGAGGATGGTGCGAAGACCGCGTGCCCCGGTCTTGCGCTCCATGGCCTTGCGGGCCGTGGCCCGGAGTGCATCCTCGCGGAAATCCAGCTCGACGCCTTCCATGTCAAACAGCTTGCGATACTGCTTGACCACGGAGTTCTTGGGCTCCACGAGGATCTTCATGAGGGCTTCCTCGTCAAGCTCTTCCAGGGTCGCCACCACAGGCAGCCGGCCCACGAACTCCGGGATCAGGCCAAACTTGATCAGGTCCTCCGGCTCGACGTCATGCAAGACCTCGCCCACGTTGACGGTTTCGTCCCTGGAGCGAACCTCGGCGGCGAAACCAATCCCGCTCTTGTGGGAACGATCCCGGATCACCTTTTCGAGGCCGGCAAAGGCGCCGCCCACAATGAACAGGATGTTGGAGGTGTCCACCTGCAGGAATTCCTGCTGGGGATGCTTGCGGCCACCCTGGGGCGGAACCGAAGCCACCGTGCCTTCAATCAGTTTGAGCAGGGCCTGCTGCACCCCTTCCCCGGAAACATCCCGAGTGATGGAGGGGTTGTCGGACTTGCGCGAGATCTTGTCGATCTCGTCGATGTAGACAATGCCCGTCTGGGCCTTCTCCACCTCGTAGTCGCACTTCTGCAGCAGCTTCTGGATGATGTTCTCAACGTCTTCGCCCACATACCCCGCCTCGGTGAGGGTGGTGGCATCGGCAATGGTGAAGGGCACGTTGAGCATCCGGGCCAGGGTCTCGGCAAGCAGAGTCTTGCCGCAACCGGTGGGCCCGATTAGCAGAATATTGCTCTTCGAGAGCTCCACCTCATCCTTGCGCTGGGTGGATTCCAGCCGCTTGTAATGATTGTAAACGGCCACGGACAGGACTTTTTTGGCCCGTTCCTGGCCGATCACATATTCGTCGAGGACACGATTGATCTCCTGCGGTGTGGGCAACTCACTGCGCCCGGTTTCCGCAGACTCCTGCATTTCCTCGCGAATAATGTCATTGCACAGTTCCACGCATTCGTCACAGACGAATACGGAGGGGCCGGCAATGAGCTTGCGCACCTCGTGCTGACTCTTGCCGCAGAAGGAGCAGTACAGGAGCTTTCCGTCCTCGTTTCTGCCGCCCTTTTCGTCGGTCATCTTTCCTCGCCTCGACTGGCGCTGACTTTGGCGCCCGGGTTGCCGGCCCGGACCCCCTGGTGTCCGGCCCCACCGGAAGCAAAAACCGATGGGCCTGACTCAATGTATATCACGGGCGTCAAGCGCACCCAAGCGCTCTGCCGACACCCGGCCGCAAAACAGGATCAGGCGGGCAGGTCCCGCTGGCCCAGAACGGTGTCGATCAAGCCGTAATCCACGGCCTCATCGCCGCTCATGAAATTGTCCCGATCCGTATCCTTCTGCACCTGCTCCAGGGGCTGACCGGTGTGCGAAGCGAGAATCTCGTTCAGCCGCTCACGGGTCTTGAGGATTTCCTTGGCGTGGATGTCGATATCCGACGCCTGACCCTGGAACCCACCCAAGGGCTGATGGATCATCATGCGCGAGTGACGCAGGCTGTGCCGCTTGCCCTTGGCGCCGCCGGCCAGCAGGATCGCACCCATGCTCGCGGCCTGTCCCACACAAATGGTGCTGACGTCCGGCCGGATGAACTGCATGGTGTCGTAGATGGCCAGACCCGCGCTCACATGCCCACCCGGCGAATTGATGTACAGATGGATGTCCTTGTCGGGATTCTCAGACTCCAGGAACAGCAATTGGGCCACGATGACGTTGGCCATGTAGTCTTCCACCGGCCCCACCGCGAAGACCACCCGCTCCTTGAGCAGTCGAGAGTAAATGTCGTAGCTCCGCTCGCCGCGCGCGGTCTGTTCCACGACGATGGGCACGAGATTGAGGGCACTGGTGTCCAATGCGCCACTGTTCCGGATATCAGTCATGATCGGCTTCCTGTTTGAATTGGACGTCGCTTACTGGGCGAAGTTCATCACTTCCCGGAAGGGCTTTTCAACCTCTTTGATTTCCAGCTCTCCCATCAGCTTCTCGATCACCTGCTCTTCCAGAGCCATGGTCTGGAGCTGCTGCATGGCCTGGGGATTGGCCTTGTACTGGCGTGCCAGCTCATCGGCGTTTTCCTGCCCGGCGGTGACCCGCTCCAGGACCTTGTCAATATGGGCCTCGTCGGGCTTGAGCTCATGCTTGCGGATGACCTCACCCATCAGCAGGCCCACCCGCACGCGACGCTCGGCCTGATCACGGAACATTTCGTCGGGCATGTCGGGGGCCTTGTCGGGGTCGCTGACGCCCATGCGCTGCATGGTGTCCTGACGCAGGGACTGGATCTCCTGGTCCACCATGGCCGTGGGCACATCGATTTCGTTCTTGGCCAGGAGCTTCTCCAGGACCTGCTCGCGGACATTGCCACGCACGGTCTGCTCCAGCTCGGCGTCCATGTTGTTGCGCACTTCTTCCCGGAGCTTGTCCACGCCGCCCTCGGTGATCCCGAAGCGTTCGCAGAAGCTGTCGTCCAGCTCGGGCAGTTCCAGGGCCTTGACCTCATGGACCTTGACCTGGAACACCCCCTTCTTGCCAGCGACTTCCTCGCTGCCATAGTCCTTGGGGAACTTGACCTTGACCTCAAGTTCCTGACCGGCTTCGACGCCCTTCAGGCCCTTCTCGAAATCAGCCAGCAGTCGACCGGCGCCGAGTTCCACTTCCACGCCTTCCGCGGAACCACCTTCGAAGGGCTCGCCGTCAACCTTGCCCTCGAAGTCGATACGCACCTGGTCACCATCGGCCGCCGCCCGCTCAACCGGCTTCCACTCGCCGTGCTGACGCTGGAGATTCTCCAGCATGGCGTCCACATCTTCATCGGTGATTTCCACCTTGGGACGTTCGATGGATTCGCCTTCCAGGCTCTTGAGCTCGATCTCGGGATAGATTTCAAAGGCCGCCTCGTACTCCAGCTCCTTGCCCGGCTCACTGTCCAGGGAGCTGATTTCCGGGCCGCCAGCCGGTCGCAGGGCCTCTTTCTCAAGGGCCTCGGACCAGGTTTCCCGCACCACTTCATTGACGACCTCGGCGCGGACCTGCTCGCCATATTGCTGGCGCATCACCTTGAACGGCACCTTGCCCGGGCGAAAACCGGGCAACTTGGCCTTCTTGCCAAGCGACCGAAGGCGGTTATCCACCTCCTTGTCGATGCGCTCGGCCGGGACCTGGACCTTCATCCGGCGCTTGAGACCGCCGTCGGATTCCACTGAAACCTGCATGGACAACTCCCTCAGAAAACAGAAACCGGCCGCCTTGGGTCGCGACCGGTGGGAACAAAGGCGACCCGCGATGGGCCGCCGGTGAATCTGGTGCGAAAGGAGAGATTCGAACTCTCACGGGGCGTCAACCCCACTGGGACCTAAACCCAGCGCGTCTACCAGTTCCGCCACTTTCGCATTGCCGGCCCGCCCGCTCAGGGGGCGAAATCACGCCACACCCCGAGAAAATTGGGCCAATGCCGGAAGACCCCCCATTATACCGGCTCGCCAATAGCTCGGGAAACCCCGGCCTTCGCTGCGGCCTGGCCTCAGTCCCCGGCCAGGGAGAAGAAAGGCAACAGCATCAGATAGACAATGAAGGCGGTTGCCCCAATGGCCGCAAGCACGCGCAGGGGCTGGCGACGGAGAAAACTGCCTACGGTATCCAGCTCGCCGGCCCGCCGCCGCTCTTCCCGTTCCGCCAGGGCCTGCTCCCGGCGGCGGGCCTGATACTCCGCCATCAAGGCCTTGGCTTCGGCCATGCGTTCCCGGTCCCGGACCCAGATACCGCCAACGGTAATGCCCCAGCGGTTGGGGGGCGTCTCAT
>NZ_SLKM01000004.1:0-6606 GCF_007134575.1 Natronospira sp. | reverse complement strand
TAGTTCCTCAAGGTCTTTTTTCAGGGCCTTGAGGTCCAGCTTCTTGAATTCTTCGGCGTAATTGAAATCCGCACCCATCGGGTCGGATTCGGGAGTGTGTTGATGCAGGATGGACAGATTCAACTGCTCCGGCCACCACTGCTCATTGGTGGTGCCTCGACCACCCTTACGGGTCTGTGCTCCGTGCATGACAGGGCATTTTCCGTTGTCTTTCCTGTTTGCGGCCATTTTCCTCTCCAGTCTGGAATGAATGATCATCAGGGGCTGCACCACCCACGGGTGCTGCAGCCGCATGTGTAAAACCGCCACGGTGACTACTTGGCGCACTGCCAGGGGGGGCGAGTGTTTCCTTCCCCTGCCTTGCCCTCCTAGTAATAGTCCAGGTTCCCGATAGTTTCCAATGAATCATTTGGATTAAATCAATGGGATTTATTTATCGGTACTTTCGCCCTTGTGCACCGCCGTGGTGCCGGGCATGGCATGATGAGCCCCATGATCCGAAGCCTGCTCTACGACGCCCTCATTCCGCGCCTGACCGCACGCTGGTATGGCGCGGTCATCGACCGCCTGCCTGCCGGCTGCGAGCTGCTGGATGTGGGGATTGGTACCGCCAGCGCCCTGCTGGCCAACAGCGAGCGGCTGCGCGAGAAACGCATCCGGGTCACTGGCGTGGACATTGATGCCGCCTATGTGGAGCGGGCGCAGCAACGTGTGGCCACATCATCGCTGGCCGATCAGGTGACGGTTCGTCTGCAGTCGGTCTACGACCACCAGGGCGGGCCTTATGACGCGGTCTATTTCTCGGCCAGCTTCATGCTGCTGCCCGACCCGGAGGCGGCCCTGCGCCATTGCCTGACCCTGCTGAAGCCGGCGGGGCGAATCTATTTCACCCAGACCATTCAGACCCGCCGCTCCCCCTTCATGGAGCGCCTGAAACCCATGCTGAAACGAATCTCCAGCATCGACTTCGGCGGTGTGACTTATGAAGAAGACTTCAAGGCCCAGCTGCAGGCCGCCGGCCTGGTTCTGGAAAGCTTTGAGGAACTGGCCCGGCGGGGCCGCCAGGCCTACTGCCTGGCCGTGGCCCGGCCAGCCGGCGCAAAGGAGGGATGAACATGTCCAGACACCCAATCTTCGATATGGCCTTTGCCAGGGTCTATCCCATGTATGTGCAGAAAGCGGAGAAGAAGGGGCGCAGCCAGGCGGAGGTCGACGAGGTGACCTGCTGGCTCACCGGCTACGATGAGGCCGGGCTTCGGCAGCAGATCGATCAGGGGAACAGCTTCGAGCAATTCTTCGCCGAAGCACCGGCCTTGAACCCCAATGCCTCCCTGATCAAGGGCGTGGTCTGCGGCGTGCGAGTGGAATCGGTGGAGGATCCCCTGATGCAGAAGATCCGCTATCTCGACAAGCTCGTGGATGAACTGGCCAAGGGCAAGGCCATGGAGAAGATATTGCGTCAGTAATCGGGCATCGCCCAGAGGGCGGTGCCCGATTACCAGACTTCAGTTGGCCAGTTGTTCCCGGGCCTGCTGCATGCCGGCCAGGGTGTTCTTGCGGCCCGGCCAGATGTCGTCCCCCGCCTGGTAGGCGGCCAGGGCCTCATCCGGGCGGTCGAGGGCCAGCAGGAGATCACCCAGGGCTTCATAGGGCGGGTACAGCGCCCCCGGGGTAATCGGGTTCTTGTCCACGGTGCCTTCCAGCTCCGCGGCCGCTTCCATCAGGCGGATCGCCGAATCGGCGTTGCCCTGCTCGTGCTCGCTCCAGCCAGCAAGAATCTTGCGATCCACTTCAATGAAGATGGCAAAGTTCTCCTCGCCAGCCTCTTTTGCCCGGTCCCGCAGGGTGGCCAGGCGCGCCTCGGCCTCTTGAGCCGCCTCTCCATTACCGGCATGAATGGCGCCCAGGCCACGGGCGTACCAGCTCAGGCCCTCCGGCCAGAAACTGCCGTCCCAGGGCAGGTAATCCGGCTGGCGAGGCTCCAATGCACCGGCCTTTTCCCAGTCCCGCCGTTCCACGGCGATGCGGGCCGGAATGGCCGCCGCATGAAAGGCGGCGGCAAAGCCTGGCTGGTGGCGTTCCACCGCTTCGGCTTCTTTCTGCACCGCCTGGGCCCGGTCCACTTCACCCTTCTGCAGATAGCCATAGACCAGATAATCGAGGGCGTGGATGTAATGAAAGGAGATGGCGTCATCGACCTCGTGATCCCGGGCCGCATCGGCCGAGCGCCGGTTCCATTCAATCACCTGATCCCATTCGCCCAGCCGCACATAGATATGTGACGGCATGTGAAGGGCGTGCGGTACGCTGGGTGCGATGTCCGAATAGGCCTCCACCATGGCCAGGGCGTTCTCGGCCCGCCCATCCACGTCAGTGGCATGAATGGCGTAGTGGATGGCGCCGGGGTGCTGGTTCTCCTCTTCCCAGACACCGGCCAGAATGGCCTCGGCCTCATCATGCAGTTCGTGGCGGGTCTCCGTGTCGGCCCGCATGCCCAGCACCAGACGGGACAGGGCATACAGGGCGGCGATGTCATGATCCTCCGGGTGGTTCGAGTAGGCCTCGGCCATGCCACTGGCCCAGGCGTCGATGCGATCGCCATAGCCCATGTCTTCATCGGCAAAGAATGCGCCCACCGCATCAATCAGGGCGTGCTCCCGCTCACCGCCAGGCCCGGCCTTGCGGGCCCGTTCAATGGCTTCACGGCCGGTGGCCAGGGCATCCGCGTCCGGGCGTTCCGGCCAAAGGGGCTGGAACCAGGTGGCCGCCACCCCCCAGTGGGCCATGGCGCAGTCCGGGTCTTTCTCGACCAGGTCGCGGAAGGTCTCGCGCGCCTGTTGATACATCATGTGATGTTTCAGGGCCAGGCCCCGGTTGAAGGTCTCGGCCGAATCCGCAGCGCAATCGGGCCGAAAATCCACCACCCCGACCGATTCCCCGTCCTTCACATGCGCTTCGTCGTGATGATCGTGCTGGGCGCTTGCGGCCGCTGAATACACAAGCGCCAGTAGCAAAATGAGTCCTGAGAGCATCCTGTCCATAATGATTCCTCCCCACCGGGCGAGTGCACCCGGCTGCCGGATAAAATTCCCACGAATATCCCCCACAGCTCAGCCTAGGTCAGGCTCGCCGGCCTAACCAGCCGATTCCGGGTGAATCAGACGGATGGCTTTAGGGGAGGGGAAATCCCGGTTAGGGCAGGCTGAAAGCGAGGCATCCCAAGCCGTGGCTACAGGAAAGCGATCCAGCGCCCGGCAATCAGGGCCGACAGCCAGAGCAGAAGTGACAGCACGGCGGTGATCTTCAGTGTGCGGGCAACCGGCGCCCCCGCCAGCATGGCCTTCCACTGGGGCAGCTGGTGCACCACCAGGGCATTCAGGACGGCCAGGGCCACCAGGCCCAGCTTGATCAAAAAGGCGCTGTTATCCAGGTAGTGGGAAGGCTGCACGCTGAACAGCAGTACGCCGGTGGTCACGGCCAGTAGCAGGCCACCTGCCGCCACCCGGCTGAGCAGGGGTGCCAGCTCACTGAGCCGGCCACGCCGGATCGCCCCCAGTATTCGAAGATCCAGCGTGATAATGCCACCGACCAGCAGGCCCAATCCGGTGATATGGGCCGAGCTGGCCAGTGGATAGGCAATGGTGGACTGACGCAGTGCCGAGGCCATGGCGGTCTCACCCAGCCACAGCAGCAGTGCCGTCAGCATCCGCCCTTATTCCTCGAGCAGATCCGGATAGAAGGTGTAATGCTCGCCATCAATGGTGGCGCGCACGGCCTTGATGATCTTCTCATCACTATCCTTGGAGCGGTGCCCGATGATGATGATCTCATCGCCTTCCTCGGCCACACCGTCCACGAACCCGGCATCCCGGGTCTGACGCGGGTTGCCCAGATCGACCTGCCAGGGGCCGTCATCCGTGTCGATCATCAGGCGCGGATGGGGCGGGCCAATGTAAATCTCGGTGATCACGCCGGTCATTTCGGTCTGTTTGTCTTCCGCCCACGCCCAGCCGTGGTGGGCCAGCGTGCTGGAGGCCCAGAAAAGCAGGCCGATCAGTGCGACGGGCATGCCGATACGAGCGATGGTCTTGTGCATGGCGGATCTCCTTGCTGCCTCGGGAACCAATAGGATGCCAGTATAGGATGTGATTGTTTCCCCGCCAGACGGTTCCAGCAATCAGGCAGGCCGAATCGCTTCGACGATTCGACTTGTTGCGTGGTGCGCAACAGGCTATAATTCTGCCCATTATCAAATCATTCCGCCACAAGGGACTGAAGCGGTTCTATTCGACAGGCAGTATGGCAGGGATTCAATCCGCCCACGCTCAGCGCTTGCGTATGCAGCTGGCGGCATTGGATACAGCCATGCAGATTGAAGACATCGATATTCCGGGTTTTGGGCTGCACCCGCTTAAGGGCAAGCAGAAGGGCAGGTGGTCGATTCGAGTTAGCGGTAACTGGCGTTTGACCTTCGAGTTCCGAGACGGACACGCCTACATTCTTGACTACGAGGATTATCACTGATGAGCATGCACAACCCTCCGCATCCCGGTGAGTTCATCCTCACGGTTTACATGGAGCCTTTCGGCGTCAGTGCTCGAAAGCTTGCCGATCGTCTGGGTGTATCACCGTCCACCTTTTCGCGTCTGCTGCGCGGTGATAGCGGTGTCAGCCCGGAAATGGCGTTGCGGCTTTCCCGGGTCATTGGCCGCTCACCGGAAAGCTGGCTTGCCATGCAGGATGCCCACGACCTTTGGCTGGCCCGTAATCAGCTCGACGTCGAAAAACTCAAGCCCTTCGATTTCGAAGCCGCATAATCAGGTCCGGCGGGTATTTCACTTCCAGGCACTTACTGCGCCTCGGGTGACAGTTGCTGCCAGAAGGCCGGGGCGGCCAGGGCTTCCCAGAATTCCGGGGCGAAGCCCTGTGGCCGTCCGCCGTCCAGGCAGAAGGCGCCGTGGCGAAAGAAGTGGTCCAGGCCTTCAATGGTCTCAATCACAAGGCCGTCGTTGCCGCTGGCCTTGCCGAAGTGTTTCTGCAGTGGCGGGATGTTGGTCTCGGGCATGACCATGATGTCATTGCCGGCAAACAGGGCGAGCATGGGCTGCTGCAGGCGGGCCAGATCGTCGGCGGGGTCATAGCGCACGATGCCGGACAGATAACCCGCCGGCATGATGCGGCCGGCGGTACCGATCAGGGACAGACTGCCGGCCAGCCCCGCTCGCCGAAGGCCCAGCAACCGACGCTCCTCACAGCGCCAGCGATTCTCCGTGTCCTCGATGATCTGCTGGCGTACTCCGATGGCGGGGCCGGCCAGACTGATCACGAAGGCCACCTCATCGGGATGATCGGCCGCGGCACTGACGGCTATCCATCCCCCCTGGCTGTGGCCCAGCAATCCGATGCGAGCCGGATCCAGTTCGGTCCGGCCGCTCAGGGCGCGAACCGCCGCGATGGCATTGTCGGCCCGATCCACGAAATCTTCCTTGCGCCAGTCGCCTTCTGAGCGACCCACGCCGGGCTTGTCGAAGACGTACACGGCGTAGCCCTGTTCATCGAACCATTCCTGAAGTTGCGGCCAGAACCAGGAGCGGCGTTCGCCTTCCCAGCCCGTCCGGTAACTCTCATCACCAGAGCCGGCGAGAAAGACGACGGCCGGGAAGGGGCCTTCACCCTCAGGCAGGAACAGCGTTCCCGACAGTTGCCCGTCTTTTGCCTCGAAGGCGAGATCAGTACCGGGCAGCTCGGCGTAGGCCAGTGCCGGCAGAAGCAGGGCGGCCATAGCCAGGCAGCGCAGATTGGACGTGTTCACGAAAAGTACTCCCCAAAGTGATATTCACTTGATCCGGCTCAAGCCACCACCAATGTCGATCGACATATTATTGCCCGTCAAGAACAGGAGGTCACCGTCATGGCCAGCATTGTCATCATCCAGGGACATCCCGACCCGGCCGGTGGGCATTTCTGTCATGCCCTGGCCGTGGCCTATCAGGAAGCAGCGGAAGCCGCCGGGCATCAGGTCCGGCACATCGACGTGGCCGGGCTGGATTTCCCCTGGCTCAGGAACGCCACCGACTTCGAATCCGGTGATCCGCCCCCGGCCATTCGCCAGGCCCAGCAGGCCATTGAAGCGGCCGATCACCTGGTCTTTCTCTATCCCCTCTGGCTGGGCGATATGCCCGCCATTCTCAAAGCATTTTTGGAGCAGACCTTCCGTCCGGGTTTCGTCACCGAGCCGGGTCAGGACATGGGCAGCTTCGGCCCCCGTCGCCTCAAGGGGCGATCGGCCCGGCTGATCGTCACCATGGGCATGCCGGCCCTGTTCTATCGTCTGATCTACCGTGCCCACAGCGTGAAAAGCTTCCGCCGCAACATTCTGCGCTTCTGCGGCTTCAAGCCCGTGCGCACCACCCTGATCAGCGCCTCCATGGGCGGTGACAAGGGCCGCGCCCGGTGGCTGGAGAAAATGAAGCGCCTTGGGCGGGCATGTCGCTGAGCGATTTACGGATACTCGGCTATCCTTATTACAAATGTTCAAGGGGACTGTTCGCTGCAATGACGTTGCGCGATGATCCCGGCTTGATACCGAGTACTTGGCGTTTCATT
>NZ_SLKM01000091.1:0-6626 GCF_007134575.1 Natronospira sp. | reverse complement strand
TTCCAGACGCATTTGTCGAACCGGGATGGGTAGATTTCGACCGGACGGCTTCGTCCACGAACAGCCCCCCCGAGAGGCCGCATTCCCATTAGCCCAAGGTTCTCATAAGATCCCCCCAGCCATAAAAAAGCCCCGCCTGCTCGGCGGGGCCTTTTTATGGCTGGGGGACCAGGATTCGAACCTGGATTAACGGAGTCAGAGTCCGCTGTCCTGCCGTTAGACGATCCCCCAATTTCACGGGGATGCCGCTGGTTCTCCGGATTAACGCTTGGAGAACTGCGGAGCGCGGCGGGCCTTGCGGAGACCGACCTTCTTGCGCTCGACCTGGCGGGGGTCACGGGTGACCCAGCCGGCCTGACGCAGGGGTGTGCGCAGGGCTTCGTCGTATTCCATCAGTGCCCGGGCCAGACCGTGGCGAATGGCACCGGCCTGGCCAGTGCTGCCACCGCCGGAGACGGTCACTTTGAGATCAAAGTTGCCTTCAACCTCGAGACGCTCCAGGGGCTGACGGACAATCATCTGGGCCGTCTTGCGGCCGAAGTACTGATCCAGCGGCTTGCCGTTAACCACAATGTTGCCGCTACCCGGCCGCAGGAAAACGCGGGCGGTGGAGGTCTTGCGGCGGCCGGTGCCGTAATACTGTTGCTGTGCCATGGTTACTCGCTACCGATTCTATCGGGTTCAGACTTCCAGCTGCTTGGGCTGCTGGGCGGCATGATTGTGCTCGGGGCCGGCGTAGACTTTCAGCTTCCGATACATCTGACGGCCCAGGGGGTTCTTGGGGAGCATGCCCTTGACGGCCAGCTCAATCACCCGCTCCGGACGACTGTCGATCATCTCGCTGAAAGACCGGCTCTTCATGTGGCCCACGTAGCCCGTATGCCAGAAGTATTGCTTGTCCTGGGCCTTGTTGCCGCTCACGTGCACCTTTTCGGCGTTGACAACGACGATATAGTCGCCGGTATCGACGTGAGGGGTGTACTCCGGCTTGTGCTTGCCGCGGAGACGACGGGCGATCTCGGTGCAGAGACGGCCCAGGGTCTTGCCCTCGGCGTCCACAACATACCAATCGCGCTTGACGGTCTCCGGCTTGGCGGAAAAGGTCTTCATCTGGATCCGCTCCAAAACCTTGAATTTTCCGGGAATTTTCCGGCACGGGGCGACCTGTCGGCCACCCTGATTCGCTAAAGAGCGGGAATTGTACAGCGCGCCGCGCCTCGCCGCAAGCCCGGTCGGCCGGCTCGGGATCAGATTCGCAGGGAATCGACGATCCGGCCCCCGAGGAGATGCTCATCAATGATGAGATCCACGTCTTCCCGGCTGAAATAGGTGTACCAGGTCCCTTCAGGATAGACGACAATGACCGGGCCTTCCTCGCAACGGCCCAGGCAGCCGGCAGCACTGGCCCGGATCCCGCCGGCATCAAACACACCTGCCTCCTTGAGTCGCTCCCGGGCGTAATGTCGCAATTCGCTGGCGCCGTGGTCCTGGCAGCAGGCGCGGCCATTGTCGCGTTGATTGGTGCAGAAAAAGGCGTGTCGCTGATAGAAGCTCACAGGCCAAGACCCCTCAGAATCGATAGTTGAACCCGATGCTGGTGATGGTGTCGGTCTTGGTTTCCTGCTCAATGTTCTCGTCGTCCAGGTAGCGGACCGTATAAGAGAGGTTGAGGGCAAGCTCGCCGACGATGGTCGCGGACAGGGTCGTGATGGATTCGGCGAAAGTACGGTCAATCCCGCCGATACCTGTCTCGACACGAACATCCTGAGTCAGGCTGGCCGAGCCATTGATGTCCCAGCTGTAGTCGGATGCCAGACGGACAATCTCGTCAGAGACCCGATCCCTGTCATCCCGGAACTGGATCTGACGCGCACCCACGCCGATCTCCGCATCCAGGCGATGACGAT
This sequence comes from Natronospira sp., assembly GCF_007134575.1. NCBI lineage: Bacteria > Pseudomonadati > Pseudomonadota > Gammaproteobacteria > Natronospirales > Natronospiraceae > Natronospira > Natronospira sp. The sequence continues at coordinate 4,719 of NZ_SLKM01000091.1, read as the reverse complement.
CCGTTCGCAGGATACGGCGACCGTAACCCACCGCCTCGGTGGTCTGCAGGTCCACGTTGCGAATCCGGTCTTTTTCCGCGTTGATCGTGCCGAAGAAGAAGTTGTATTCGGTAAAGGAATATTCACTCTTGGTAGCGAGAAAGTAGCGTTCCTCAACCGTCACTTCACCGTCATCCGCACTGACCGCGCGCAATTCCAGGGTATTGGCCCAGTCACCCTTCTCCATGCCCAGCAACATACGAGAGTTGAGGTCGGTTCGTTCCGTGTTGCCCCGTCTGGCCTGGAAACCGACTTCCACTCGCCCGCCGTAGCTCCACTCCAGAAATTCCTCGCTGAGCTCCAGTTCGGAATGGTCCGGCGCACTGTCCACCACGGTACCGAAGATGCTCTGATCGGTGCTGCCATAGACCTGGGCGTGAGCCGCCCCCATGATCACAACTGGAAGACTGGCAAGTAGTTTTCGCAAACCGCGCTCCCGTCGCCTTGGCAAAAAGAAAGCCGCCCCGGATTCTGGGCAGCATGCTGTTGTTTTTCCGCGTATTATACGCGTATGGACTCGCCGAACCCCAGCCTGTTCCCAAAAAATTCGGGCCACCGGAATAAGCCGGCGGATGAACGGGCCGATTTCCCCCTGGCCGACGCGGATCGCTGCGTGAAATGCGCCCTCTGTCTGCCCCACTGCCCCACCTACCGCCTCACCCGGAACGAGAATGAATCACCGCGGGGACGAATCGCGCTGATGCAGGGCCTGGCCCAGGAGGCACTGCCACTGGATGAGCGGGCCGCGAGCCACCTGGAACAATGTCTTGGCTGCCGAAACTGTGAACCGGTCTGTCCGGCCGAAGTGCCCTATGGCCGATTGATCGATGCCGGGCGTCGCATGGTGAGGGCAGCGGGCCATCGCAGTCGTCGGGAGCGTTGGGCGACGGCGGTGATGACCCGGCCCTGGGCCACCCGTCTCACGGGCGGCCTGCTCCGCCTCTATCAATGGAGCGGCATGCAGTGGCTTGCCCGGCACAGCCTGCTTCGTCTCAGTCCGGGCCTGGCTCGACTGGATGGCCTGCTGCCTGACCGCATCGGCCGTCACCGTCGCCGCGCGGCCGTGCGCGGCGAGGGCAAGGCCGTGCAACTGTTTCTCGGCTGTCTCGCCGAAGAAATCGATCCGGGTGTTTCCGATGCCGCCATCCGGCTACTGGAGCGCAGCGGTCACCAGGTAGTGATTCCACCGAATCAGGCTTGCTGCAGCGCCCCGGCTCAGCACGGCGGCGACGATCAGACGGCTCGACGTCTGAGCGACAGAAATGTCGCGGCCTTCGATGGCGACACACCTGTATTGGCCACGGCATCGGGCTGCACTGCCAGCCTGATGGAATATGACGAGATCGTCAGTGAGGCAAGCCATCGACGCTTCGCCGGACAGGTTGTCGATATCTGCGACTGGCTGCAGAGGCTGGATTGGGGCTCTGCACAACTGTCATTGAACCCCATTGAGGAACGGGCCCTGTTGCACCTGCCCTGCAGCCAAAGGAATGTGGTCGGTGCGACCGGAAGCATTGCCGATCTCCTGGCACGGATTCCCGGGCTGGAGTTGCTCACACTCGACAGCCGGGGCCAGTGCTGTGGCGCGGCCGGCACCTATCTGCTCGGCCAGGCCGCATTCAGCGAGCAGCTTGGGCAGGCGCTGGCTGACAAGGTGGTCGCTGAACGCCCCCGTTATCTGCTCACCAGCAATATCGGCTGCAAGCTCCAGCTCCGCCGCCAGCTGCGCCGACGCCTGCCCGAATGTGAAGTGCTTCACCCCATCGAACTGCTCGCCCGGCAACTGCAGTGAAGGGCCCGGCCGGCAACGGTATAATGACGCCATGAATCAAAGAGACTTCACTCCCCTGGATAGACTGCTGGCAGGCTTCGACCGCGGCCTGCGCACCATGTTCGCGGGCCAGACCCGCAGCGCACGCCCCAGCCCCGCCGAATCCATTCCCGATGCGGACATGGAGGACGAAGAACGCCGCCATGTCGCCGGGCTGATGCGCATCAATCATGCCGGAGAGGTCGCCGCCCAGGCCCTCTATCAGTCTCAGGCCCTGACCGCGCGTAACCCGGCGGTCACCGACCGCATGCAGGAAGCCGCTGACGAGGAGATTGACCACCTCGCCTGGTGCGCGGCGCGGCTGGAAGAGCTGGGCGAGGGACCCAGCCGCCTGACGCCCCTCTGGTATGCCGGCGCCTTCAGCATCGGTACCGTGGCAGGGACCTTCGGCGACCGTTGGAACCTGGGCTTCGTGGCCGAAACCGAATCCCAGGTGGTCCATCACCTGGAAGACCATATGGGCCGCCTGCCACCACAGGACAAGCGCAGCCGAGCCATCCTTTCGCAGATGCAGAAGGAAGAAAACGAGCATCGCGAGAATGCCCTTGAGGAAGGTGGCAGCGAGCTGCCCGCCCCGGTCCGGGGTCTGATGTGGGCGGCATCACGGGTGATGACGACCCTGGCTTATCGGGTTTGACGCATCTCGGTTGCCCATTCGCGGATGAATCCGCTCCTACGGCGGGGGTTATCCCATACTCCGCCCGTAGAAGATTTCCTTCATTTCCCGCTCCACCCGCTCTTCGATACGGGCGCACTCCTCGGCGTCCAGCTCTTTCTTGCCCATGCCAAAGAGATAGTCGTTGAGGTCAAAGTCCTTGAGCATCATCTTGGTGTGGAACATGTTTTCCTGATACACGTTCACATCCACCATCTGATAGCGTTCCTGACTGTCCTCGGCGAGGAAATTCTGAATCGAGGTGATGTCGTGGTCGATGAAGTGCTTTTCACCGTCCACATCGCGGGTGAAGCCGCGCACCCGGTAATCGCACATGACAATGTCCGACTCGAATGAATGAATCAGATAATTCAGCGCCTTCAGGGGGCTGATGCGACCGCAGGTCGAGACATCGATATCCGCCCGGAAAGTGCTGATGCCCTCATGGGGATGACTTTCCGGGTAGGTGTGCACCGTGATGTGACTCTTGTCCAGATGGGCCGCCAGGGTCTCGGGCAGTGGGCCGGGCTCCTCCCGGGACAGTGCCTCCGCTTCGGCCTCGGTCACCGGCTCTTCTGAAATCAGAATCGTCACCGAGGCGCCCTCGGGCTCATAGTCCTGACGGGCAATGTTGAGGATATTGGCACCGATGATATCCGAAACATCACTGAGGATCTGGGTCAGACGCTCGGCATTGTAGGCCTCGTCAATGTACTCGATGTACTCCCGACGGTGACGCTCAGTTCGCGCATAGCAGATATCATAGATATTGAAGCTGAGTGTCTTGGTCAGGTTGTTGAAACCGTGCAGCCGAAGCTTTTCCATGGCAAGTCATCCTCTGGGCTGAGAGTCGCGCTCGGCGTTGGCTGGAATGGGGCAATTATCTGGATACTGACCCCGTGTAGTAAAGCCCCGCTTGCCATGCTGCCCCGCAAGCGGTACAAGTTGCCTTGCAGATCGTCGAGCCACTGGGGAGTTGAATGCGATGACGAAAGGTCCAGATCCCATCCTGGATCCGGAGGACATGGACTGGTTCCTGTCCCACTGCCACGTCCGGCGGATTCCCGCCCGGAAGCTGGTCATCCATGCCGGCGCCCGGCCGGACTCCCTGTATTTGATCGTTGAAGGCTCGGTCACGGTTCTGATTGAGGACGAGCAAGGCAACGAAGCCGTCGTCGCCTACCTGCACGAGAACGAGTTCTTTGGGGAGATGGGCCTTTTCGACGCCGAAGCGACCCGCAGCGCCTTTGTCCGCACGCGCAGCGAGTGCCAGATCGCCGAGATCAGCTACGCCCGCTTTCAAAGACTATGGCACCAGAAGCCGGACATTCTGTTCGCGGTCAGCCGCCAATTGGCCGATCGCCTGCAGAAGACCACCCGTCGCCTCGGCGATCTGGTATTCCTCGATGTCACCGGCCGGGTGGCCGCTGCCCTGCTGCAGATGAGCCGGGAACCCGATGCCCTCACTCACCCGGACGGCATCCAGGTGGAGATCAGCCGCCAGGAGCTGGGGCGGCTGGTGGGCTGTTCCCGGGAGATGGCGGGGCGGGTGCTCAAGTCCCTGGAAGAGCAGGGGCTGATCCAGGCCCAGGGCAAGAAGATCGTGATCCTGGGTGCGGGCCCGGATGATGACAGCCACGCCCTGGCATCCGAATGCGGCCAGCGCTCCTGAGGCCAGGACACCATGGCGACAGGCTTTTTCCCTCCCGCTGTCAGCGAATGAGTTCGGCCAGCGCCTGCCCCGGACTATCGGCACGCATGAAGGCCTCCCCCACCAGATAGGCATGGATATCCGCGGCGCGCAGACGGGCCACATCCTCGGGCCCATGGATACCGGACTCACTGATCACGATGCGGTCGTCGGGCATCTGCCGGGACAACTGCAGACTGGTTTCAAGACGGGTCTCAAAGGCACGCAAGTCACGATTGTTGATCCCCATCAGGCGCCAGCCCAGGGGCAGGGACCGCTCCAGCTCCTGTTCGTCATGGACTTCCACCAGCACATCCAGACCGGCTTCCCGGGCCGCGGCTGACAACTCCTCCATCTGTGCATCGGACAGGGCAGCAACAATCAGGAGCAGACAGTCGGCACCCATGGCCCGTGTCTCCCAGACCTGCCAGGGATCGACAATGAAGTCCTTGCGCAGGACCGGCAAGGCACAGGCCGCTCTGGCCTGATCCAGATAGAGCGGCT
>NZ_SLKM01000124.1:0-6649 GCF_007134575.1 Natronospira sp. | reverse complement strand
TGACCTCTCCATCCCGCATTTCCGCTTCCGTGGCCAGCAGGTGGTCAATGCCGAAAAGCTGGGCAATGGGCTCGGTCACGAAGCGGTTGGTGGCGGTGACGATGACCGGCGTCTCTCCCGCGTCCCGGTGGCGATCCACCAGCCGCAGGGCCTCGGTGGCAATTCGCGGCATGATCTGGGACTCGATGAAGTCCGAGCGCCAGGCCTCCAGTTGGGCGCGCCGATTCTCCGCCAGCGGCCGCAGGGCGAAAGCCAGAAATTCCCGAATATCCAATTGCCCTGCCTCGTAGGCATGGTAGTAGCGCAGGTTCTCCGAGCGATACCAGTCGCCATCCACCACGCCTTGCGCCACCAGGTGCTCACCCCAGAGATAATCGCTGTCACCGTCAAGCAGGGTGTTGTCCAGATCAAACAGGGCCAGCTTCATCGAATGCTCCAGTCTTTGCTCACGAGCCGACATTCTCCTAGAGCCTCCCCCTTATGTCACCCACTGCGGCCATTGCCGATCAATGCCGGCTATGAAAGAATCAACTTATATAAAGTTGGAGTAATGCCGTGATAGACCGCGACGGTTTCCGGCCCAACGTCGGCATCATTCTTTGCAACGACGTGGGCCGCGTATTCTGGGCGCGCAGGATCAACCACACCGGCTGGCAGTTTCCGCAAGGGGGAATCCAGCAGGGCGAAGACCCCCGCGAGGCGCTGTTCCGGGAGCTGGAGGAAGAGGTTGGTCTCGCCGAACAGGATGTCGAAATACTCGGCCGCACCCGGGGGTGGTTGCGTTATCGGCTGCCGAAGCGCTTTGTGCGTCGGCAGCAGAAACCTGTGTGCATTGGACAGAAACAGATCTGGTTCCTGCTCCGCCTGGTGGCGGAGGAGTCCCGTGTCGACCTGCAATTGAGCCAGCATCCCGAATTTGATGCCTGGCGTTGGGTGCAGTGGTGGGAACCGCTGAAGGGTGTGGTCCATTTCAAGCGCGCCGTTTATGAGCGTGCCCTGGAAGAGTTGGCGCCATTGGCCTTTCCCAAGGGACGGGTGCCCCGCCGTCCCGTTCCGCAACTGGACGAGGCCCGTGGCGAGCGCCGGTAAAGGCGCTATTTGTCGTCGTTCTGCTTGCTAATTAGTAATAATTCTCATTATCATACTCATCCAGCGCCCTGCGGCTCCTCCCCGAGCCGCCTCCCACTTCAGTCTGGAGGTCCGTTGATGTCGCCGTTCAAGTCCTGTCTGGCCGCTTCGCTGCTTGCCACATTGTTTGTCTGGCTGCCCGTCGCGGAAGCGGCCAACGACGAAGTGGTTGTCTACTCTGCCCGGCAGGAGCATTTGATCAAGCCCCTGTTCGACCTCTATGAAGAGAAAACCGGTACCCGCATTCGCTATACCACCGGTGATGCCGGCCAGCTCCTTCAGCGAATCCAGGGGGAAGGGCGACGGACCCGGGCCGATCTGCTGCTGACCGTGGACGCCGGCAACCTCTGGCAGGCGGCGGAGCGCGGTTTGCTGAAGGCGGTGGATTCACCCGCGCTGCGCGAGCGTGTCCCCGAACATTTGCGTGATCCCGAAGACCAGTGGTTCGGTCTCTCCTTGCGGGTGCGCACCATGGTCTATCACCCCGACCGGGTAGAGGAGGGTGAATTGGGCAGCTACGCCGATCTCGCCGATGAGCGCTGGGAAGGGCGTCTTTGTCTGCGCTCCTCCCGCAAGGTCTACAACCAGTCCCTGGTGGCGATCATGATCGAGGAAAAAGGCGAGGAGCGCAGCGAGGAGATCGTCCGCAGTTGGGTGGACAATCTGGCCACCGATCCCTTCTCCAGTGACACCCAGGTGATGGAGGCCATTCTCGCCGGCCAGTGCGATGTGGGCCTGGTCAACAGCTACTACTATGGACGCCTGCAGGCCCGGGAGCCCGATCTGCCATTGCGGCTGCACTGGGCCGATCAGGACGGAGCAGGCGTCCATGTCAATATCTCCGGCGGCGGGGTCACTCGCCATGCCGGCAACCCCGAAGGCGCCCAGGCCTTGCTGGAGTGGTTGAGCAGCGAGGAGGCCCAGCGCCTCTTCGGCAGCATGAATTTCGAGTACCCGGCCAATCCCGAGGTGCCGCCGGATCCCCAGGTCGCCCTCTGGGGCGAGTTTCGACAGAATCCGGTCAATGTCCGCCATGCCGGCGAGCGCCAGCGTCAGGCAGTGATGCTGATGGATCGGGCAGGATACCGCTGATCCATGACTTGGCCGGGCGGTTCAAGGTGGCTGAAGCGCCCGCGCCTGTCCGCGGGACCGCTGGTCGCCTGGCTGATTGCCCTGCCGGTGTTGCTGCCTCTGCTGATTGTCAGTGCCAGCCTGTTCGCCGCGGAAACCGAGGTCTGGACTCACCTGCGCAGCCATGTGCTGCCGGAAGTCATCGTCAACACCTTGTGGCTGGTGGCCGGCGTGGCGGTGGGCACTGCCTTGATCGGCACGGCGCTGGCCTGGCTGGTGGCGGCCTGTGATTTTCCGGGGCAGCGTTTTTTCTCCTGGGCCCTGCTGTTGCCCATGGCGGTCCCTGCCTATGTGATGGCCTTCGTGCTCATCGGCCAGCTCGAATATGCCGGGCCGGTGCAGAGCTGGATGCGCGCCGTGTGGGGCGAGGACGCCGGGCTGCCGCCCATCCGTTCCAGATTGGGTGTGATCCTGGCCCTGACGCTGGTGCTTTATCCCTATGTCTACCTGATCGCCCGCAATGCCTTTGCCACCCAGGGGGCAAGGGCCCTGGAAGTGGCCCGTTCCCTTGGACTGCGTCCCGCTGCCGGCTTCTTTCGGGTTGCCTTGCCCATGGCGCGGCCCTGGATCATTGGCGGCGTGATGCTGGCGATGATGGAGACCCTGGCCGATTTTGGCACCGTGGCCGCATTCAACTATGAAACCTTTACCACGGCCATCTACAAGGCCTGGTACGACTTGCAGTCCATTGAGGCGGCCATGCAGTTGTCCTCGCTGCTGGTGGTGGTGGTGCTGGTGATTCTGGTGCTGGAACAGTTGTCCCGGCAGCGGACCCGATACACCGCCACCGGTGCCGGTCAGGCCCGTCGCTTTCGCCTCCGGGGTGGCAAGGCCCTGGCGGCGGTGGCCTTTTGCATGCTGGTCCTGACCGTTGCCTTTCTGATTCCGGCCCTGCAGTTGCTGTTCTGGAGCGTGGCCCATTTCGATGGGCTCGATGCCCGCTATCTTGGTCTGGCAGGACGGTCCCTCAGCCTGTCGGCCATGGCCGCAGCGCTCGCTATCATGATCGCTCTGGTGCTGGCCTACGCCGTGCGCCGCTCGCCGGGTCTGCTGGCGGGTCTCGGGGCACGGGTGGCAACGGTGGGTTACGCTGTGCCCGGCCCGGTTCTGGCGGTGGGCCTGATGCTGCCGCTGGTCTGGCTGAGTGGTGTGCTGCAGGGGGGCGCTGACTGGCTGCTGGGCGAGGATCGGATCATCATCGCCCTGCAGGGCACCCTGCTCGGTCTGGTGGCTGCCTACATCGGTCGCTTCCTCGCGGTCGCCTATAATCCGGTGAATGCCAATCTGCTGCGGGTTTCCTCCACGCTGGATGATGCCGCCCGGGGCATGGGGCTGGGGCCGCTGGGGGTCATTGCCCGGGTGCACTTCCCTCTGGTTCGGGGTGGTCTGATTACCGGTGCCATTCTGGTTTTTGTGGATGTCATGAAGGAAATGCCGATTACCCTGATGCTTCGCCCCTTCGGTTGGGAGACCCTGGCCCTGCGCATCTATGAAATGACCGCGGAGGGGCAGTGGGAACGCGCGGCTTTGCCGGCCTTGACCCTGGTCCTGGTGGGGCTGGTGCCGGTCATCCTGCTGACTCGCCGGCTGGATGACGGGGGCGGGCAATCAGCGAGTGAGAAACGGCGCCCGGCGAATCTGGAGTCTGCCCATGCTGCTTGAGCTGGAACAACTACACCTTGCCTACGGCCGCACGGAAGTTCTCAAGGGCCTCACCCTGCATCTGACCCGGGGTCAGATCGGCTGCCTGCTGGGGCCGAGCGGCTGCGGCAAGACCACGGTGCTGAGGGCGATCGCTGGATTCGAGCCGGTGGATGCCGGGGAGGTCCGGATAGACAATCGGGTATTCAGCAAAGCCGGCAGGACGGTGCCACCGGAAGCCCGGGATATCCGCATTGTGTTCCAGGACTACGCCCTCTTTCCCCATCTCGACGCCCGTGACAATGTGGCATTTGGCCTCCGTGAGGGGCGCCGTCGGGAGCGCCGGGCCCGGGCGGAAGAGATGCTTGCCGCGGTGGGGCTGGCGGAGGCGGTGCGGGCTCAGCCCCATGAGCTGTCCGGCGGTCAGCAGCAACGGGTCGCACTAGCCCGGGCACTGGTCGCCCGGCCCCGGCTGATTCTCCTGGACGAACCCTTCTCCAATCTGGATGTGGAGCTGCGTGAACGTCTGGGTATCGAGGTCCGGGCGGTGCTCAAGGAGTTTGGCGCCACGGCCTTGATGGTGACCCACGATCAGCATGAGGCCTTTGCCGTTGCCGATGAAGTGGGAGTGATGAACCAGGGAACCCTCCAGCAATGGGACCGCCCTTACAACCTCTACCACCGGCCTGCGAATCGTTTTGTCGCGGATTTCGTTGGCCAGGGAGTGTTGATTCCCGGTCATGTGTCGGCGCCGGGGAAGGTGAATATCGAGCTGGGCCGGCTTGAGGGCCGTCTGATCACCGATGTGGAGCCGGGCACGGATGTGGATGTGCTGCTACGCCCTGACGACGTCATCCATGACGATGACAGCGAAATGACCGCGGAGGTCAGATACAAGGTCTTCCGGGGTGCGGAGATTCTCTACACCTTGCGCCTGGACTCCGGCAACCGGGTGCTGGCCCTGGTGCCCAGTCACCATGACCATCGCATCGGCGAGCAGATCGGGATCCGCCTGGATACCGAGCACATCGTTGCTTTTCCCCGCGCCACGGCCGAAGGCGCCTGGTGCCCCACCGAACCCCCGGCCTGAGCGGAATCTGACGCAATCGCGGGGGAATTTCCTCGTTTTGCTATTGCAAATGATAATGGTTCGCATTTATATTACCAATCCACGCGGCGGCGCCGGATTGTTCCCGCCCCGTCGCCCGGATAGCCGTCTCGCAAACCCCGTTGCACCTTAAGGAGCCTCGAAATGCCGATCCAAGCTGCCTCCCGCCCGCTGGCCCTGGCCGTCAGTCTCGCCCTGGTCCCACTGGCTGCCCAGGCAGGGAGCGATGACTTTACCGAGGCGCTGGAAATGGATTTTGATCTTCGCGAATTGGCACCGGTGAGTATCACCGGCACGCGCAATGACATTCGCGAGATCCCTGGTTCCGCCCACCTGGTCTCTCGTGACGAGATCGAGGCGGCCGGTTACGGTGACCCCCACCGCATGCTGCGCAGCATGCCCGGTGTCTATATCCAGGAAGAGGAAGGGTTCGGCCTGTTTCCCAATATTTCCATCCGCGGTTCACGTTCCGAGCGGGCCCGTCGGATTACCATGATGGAAGACGGTGTGCTCATCGCCCCGGCGCCTTACGCCGCCCCCGCTGCCTACCATGTCCCCACCGCCATGCGCATGGAACGTATCGAGGTGCTCAAGGGCGCCGGCGGTATTCAGCATGGCCCCTATACCACCGGGGGTTCTCTCAATATGGTCTCCACGCCCGTGCCCGAAAGCCGCACTGCCCGGGCCCAGTTCATGCTCGGCAGCGACGGTGGCCGACGGCATCAGGCCATGATCGGTGACAGTGGCGACAATCTGGGTTTCATGCTCGAGGCAGTGGATGCCGGCAGTGATGGTTTCCGTCGTCTGGACCGGGCTCAGCGCAGGGGGCCGAACATGGCCGAGCCGGACACCGGCTTCGACCTGCGGGACGTGGTCGGCAAGCTCCGCTGGGAGCCTCGCAATGGGGACCGCCATCATAGCCTGGAGTTGAAGTTTGCCCGCAGCACTCGCGAGGCCAATGAGACCTATCTGGGCTTGACCCAGGACGATTTCGGCCGCCATCCATTCCGACGCTATGCCGGCTCCCAGCTGGACCAGATCAACACCGAACATGAACAGCTTTCCCTGCGCCACCACATCGAATTGGGTGATGCCAATCTGACCACCACCGTTTACAACAACGACTTCAGTCGGAACTGGTACAAGCTCCATGATGTCTGGGATGGGCAGGGGAACCCTGACTTTGTCGGCATCAGTGCCGTTCTGGCCAATCCGACTGAACACTCGGCCGAACTGGCCTGGATTCGTGGTGAGGGGGGTGATGCCCGCGGCAAGGTGCGTGCCAACAATCGTGAGTACTACAGCCGCGGTGTCCAGACCGTCTATCAGACCTGGTTTGACGCGGCCGGATGGTCCCATCAACTGGAGGCCGGTCTGCGCTATCACCAGGATGAGGAAGACCGCTTGCAATGGGAAGATGTATACCGCATGGAGAACTTCGCCATGACCCGGGTCCTGCCCGGCAGTGAGCCCGGTGCGGTACACGGCGTCCCCGGCAGTACCACCAACCGGGTCACCCAGGCGGATGCCCTGGCGGTCCACGTACAGAATCGCCTGCGGCGCGGCAACTGGACCCTGATTCCGGGGCTGCGCTACGAAGATATCACCATTGAACGGACCGATTTTCAGGCCGGTGAGGAC
>NZ_SLKM01000225.1:0-6676 GCF_007134575.1 Natronospira sp. | reverse complement strand
GGCTGCGGGTGCGAATGAATTAATCAGAGGTTCCCCATGATTACCGGGATGCGGCCTCGCACACGGCTTCGGCCACGGCCTGGTGGACGCTGGGGTCAAGGGAATCCGGCACCAGTTCATCTTCCGGCGCCCGCGCCGACAGGGCCTGGGCGGCAGCGAACAGCATCTCGTCGGTAAAGGCGGTGGCGCCGGCGTCGAGAATGCCACGGAACAGACCGGGAAAGCCCAGGGCATTGTTGATACCCTTGCCGTCGGCGGCATAGGCGGCCCCCCGAGCCAGGGCGACGTTGGGCTCGATTTCCGCATCCGGGTTGGACAGGGCGAAGATGATCTGTCCCTCACGAACCCACTCCGGTCGAATCAGGCCGCGAACCCCGGTACAGGCAATCACCACATCGCTCTGGGCCATCAGTTCCGGCAGCTGTGCGCGACGCCCACCCATGGACTCCAGCCGCTCGAGCGCAGTCTCGTCAAGATCGGCACCCACTACCTGCTCCACGCCATAGGCCTGCAACAGACGGGCAATACCAATCCCGGCCGACCCCAGGCCGATCTGTCCGACAACACAATCGGTCAGCTCCCGACCCACCCGCTTGGCGGCGCTCATCAGTGCGGCCAGTGTCACCACGGCCGTGCCGTGCTGATCATCATGGAGCACCGGCTGGGCCAGCCGTTCACGCAACAGGGCCTCCAGGCGGAAACAGGCCGGGGCGGCAATATCCTCAAGCTGAATCGCGCCAAAGGACGGCGCAATGGCGCTGATCAGATCCGCCATGCGATCGGGATCGCGCTCATCAATGAGGATGGGGACGCCGGATATGCCGGCAAACTTGTCGAACAGCGCCGCCTTGCCTTCCATCACCGGCATGCCTGCCACGGCCCCGATATCACCCAGGCCGAGAATGGCGGTGCCATTGGTGACGATGGCTACCGAATGAGCGATATAGGTGTATTCCCTTGCCAGCCAGGGATTGTCCCGAATGGCCAGGCAGACCCGGGCCACGCCCGGGGTATAGATGTCGCGCAACTCCTGCAGGGTTGCCAGCGGCAGGCGGGACTGCATCCGGATCTTGCCCCCCCGGTGGCGGTTGAAGACCCGGTCTGATTTGCCCAGAAGGCGGGCATTGGGCAGGGCTTCGATCTTCTCGTAGAGCCCGTAATGGACGTCTTCATCCATTTCCAGGGTGATTTCCCAGACCGTCTTGTCCTGCTCCCGGCGTACTGCATTGAGATGTTCCACCACAAGGCCACAATCACCAATCACCTGCAGAATCTTGGCCAGGCTGCCGGGCTTGTGATGGGATTCTACGAGCAGTATCTCAGGTATCTTCATGCGGTCTCTGCAAACGGGGCTATGGTAAACGGGCCGGGATAACCGGGACTGTTTGAAGGGTGGCAATTATAGCCCGTATCTTCAGGTGATTCCGAGCCTTCCTGCAGAGCAATACCGTTTGAATCACAGTCAGCGGCAAGGGTATCGGGCCGGCCGCCGCTTGCCCGGCAGGCATCCCCCTTCAACCACCCGCCTCAAGCGACCACTCGCCGCCAACTCCAGAACAAGAGAGGGCACAAATCCGATATAATGGCGGAATTTCCCGGCCAAAAGGGGATCAGTGGCGGCGCCAGCCGTCGCGGCCGGTCCAATTCCAAACTCACGCCGACGCAACGAATCCGAGGTTACTACCGTGCAAGCACTCAACCCCATGGATCTCTACGACATCCGCTCCGAACTCAGTGACGAAGAACAGATGGTGCAGGACACTGTCGGCCGCTTCGTTGACGAAAAGGTATTGCCGAATATCGGTGAATGGTTTGAGGACGGGTATTTCCCCAGGGAACTGATCCCCGAATTCGCCGAACTCGGCCTGCTGGGCAGCTCCCTGGAGGGCTATGACTGCGCCGGCCTGAACTCGGTCTCCTACGGCCTGATCTGTCAGGAGCTGGAGCGGGGGGATTCCGGTCTGCGCAGCTTCGTCTCGGTGCAATCCAGTCTCTGCATGTTCCCCATCTACGCCTATGGCTCCGAGGAACAGAAGGAGAAATGGCTGCCGCCCATGGCCCGCGGCGAGAAGATCGGCTGCTTCGGCCTCACCGAGCCCCACGGCGGCTCCGACCCCTCCAACATGAAGACCACCGCCAAGAAGAAGGGCGATGACTGGGTCATCAACGGCGCCAAGATGTGGATCACCAACGGCTCCATCGCCGACGTGGCCATTGTCTGGGCCATGACCGAGGACGGGGTTCAGGGCTTTCTGGTCGAGAAAGGCATGAAGGGTTTTGACGCCCCCGAGATCAAGCACAAGATGTCCCTGCGGGCTTCGATTACCTCGTCGCTGTATTTCGACAATGTGGTGGTGCCGGAAGCCAACCGCCTGCCCAAGGTCAAGGGCCTCAAGGGCCCGCTGTCCTGCCTGACCCAGGCCCGTTACGGCATCACCTGGGGCGGCATCGGCGCGGCCCAGGCCTGCCTGCGGGAGCTGCTGGATTACACCGCCGACCGCAAGCTCTTCGGCCGCCCCCTGACCCAGACCCAGACCACCCAGTTGCGCTTGGCGGAGATGTCCCGCCAGATTACCCTGGGCCAGCTGATGTCCCTGCGCCTGGGGCGCATCAAGGATGCCGGCAAGCTCCACCCCAGCCAGGTTTCCCTGGCCAAGTGGAACAACATCCGCATGGCCATGGACGTCGCCCGCGACGCCCGGGATCTGCTCGGCGGCGCCGGCATCACGGTGGAACACTGCCCCATCCGCCACATGCTGAATCTGGAATCCGTCATCACCTATGAGGGCACTGAGACGGTGCATCAGCTGATTATCGGCCGGGAGCTGACTGGGGAAATGGCGTTCTGAGCCGCGAGCTACGAGCTTCGAGCGGCGAGCTGTCAGTGCCGACTCGCCGCTCGTTGCTCGTAGCTCGCCGCCTTCATCCGCAAGCCGCCGCACCTGAATACACATTAAGAGTCAGTCGAAGCAACCATGTCTACCGGCCTCGCCAAGAAAGGAACCCGCGCCATCAACCGGGCGGAGATCGTTGATCAGAACTTTCTCGAGTTTCTCGAGGAATGGGATGAGGTTGTCGACAAGACCGATGACCTGTCAGCCACGGTGGCTGAGCCGGGTCTGAGCGGTAAGGCCTTCATCGAGCTGTTTGAATCGCAGATGCTGTCCCGGCATCTGGATATCGAGGCTCGGGCCATGCGGGGCCGGAACGAGGGTTTCTACACCATTGGCAGCTCCGGCCATGAGGGCAATACCGTGGTGGGGCGGGTGACCCGGCATACGGATCCGGCCTTTCTGCATTACCGCTCGGGCGGTTTCATGATGGAGCGCAGCCGCAAGCTGGAATCCATCGACCCGGCCTACGACACCGCCCTGTCCCTGGCCGCATCCAGTGATGACCCCATCTCCGGTGGCCGCCATAAGGTCTGGGGATCGCTGCCGCTGTGGGTGCCACCGCAGACCTCCACCATCGCCAGTCATCTGCCGAAAGCCGTGGGCGCGGCCATTGCCATTGCCCAGGCCAAGCGACTGACCGGGGAAGTTCCGGTGCCCGAGGAGAGCATCGTGGTCTGCTCCTTCGGGGATGCCTCGGCCAACCATGCCACCGCCCAGGCCGGCTTCAATGCCGCCGGCTGGACCAGCCATCAGAACCTGCCCTGCCCCGTGCTCTTTGTCTGCGAGGACAATGGCATCGGCATTTCCGTGCAGAGCCCGGCCGGCTGGATCGAGGCCAGCTTCAAGGCCCGTCCCGGCATCAAGTATTTCACCGCCGACGGCTTGGACCTGCTGGACACCTGGCGAGCCACCCGCGAGGCCGAGGACTATGTCCGCCGGACCCGCAAGCCCGCCTTCCTGCATCTCAAGCTCAAGCGCCTGCTGGGTCATGCC
Organism: Natronospira sp.; assembly: GCF_007134575.1. NCBI lineage: Bacteria > Pseudomonadati > Pseudomonadota > Gammaproteobacteria > Natronospirales > Natronospiraceae > Natronospira > Natronospira sp. The sequence goes on along the minus strand of NZ_SLKM01000225.1, from coordinate 2,789 downwards.
GGCACGGATGTGGAAACCGATTACCGCTCGCTGGAAGCGGTGGAGTCCACCGAGGCCCAGGATCCCTTGCTGCTCTCCGCCGAGACCGCCCTGGAAGAAGGGCTGATGACGGCGGATGAGATCCGCACTCTGTATGAATCGGTGCGGGAACGGGTTCAGGCGGCTTCGCGCAAGGCGGCTGAACGGCCCAAGCTGGAAACCGCCGAGGCGGTAATGAAACCGCTGGCCCCCTACAGTCCGGAGGCCGTGAATGCCGAGGCCACCCGGGACGATTATCAGGAATCGCGTCATGAAGTCTTTGGCGAGCGCCTGCCCGAAAGCCAGCCGGCCCGGCACCTGTCGATTCAGATCAACCGGGCCATGCATGATCTGATGGCCAAATACCGCGAGATCACGGTATTCGGTGAAGACGTGGCCCAGAAAGGTGGGGTCTATACCGTCACCGCCGGATTGTACCGGCAGTTCAAGGGGCACCGGGTCTTCAATACCCTGCTGGATGAAACCACCATTCTGGGCATGGCCCAGGGCCAGGCCATGATGGGCCTGTTGCCCATGCCGGAGATCCAGTATCTGGCCTACTTCCACAATGCCTGTGACCAGATTCGTGGGGAAGCGGCCTCCCTGCAGTTCTTCTCCAATGATCAGTACCGCAACCCCATGATCATGCGGATCGCCGGGCTGGCCTATCAGAAGGGCTTTGGTGGCCACTTCCACAATGACAACAGCTTCACCGCCCTGCGGGATATTCCGGGCCTGGTCATTGCCTGCCCGTCCCGGGGGGATGATGCCGCCATGATGCTTCGCACCCTGGCGGCTCTGGGCAAGGTGGATGGCCGCATTTCGGCCTTCCTGGAACCCATCGCCCTGTACATGACCAAGGACCTTTATGAGGCCCGGGACGGGGAGTGGCTATTCCCCTATCCGGAACCAAACCGGGCGATTCCGCTGGGCGAGGGCCGGGTCTATGAGCTCAATGCCGAGGATCTCTTGATCATCACCTTTGGCAATGGCGTCCCCATGTCCCTGCGAGCGGCCCGGCAGATCGAGCAGGAGAGCGGCAAGCGGATTCGGGTACTGGACCTGCGCTGGCTCAAGCCCCTGAACCGGGAGTTCATTGCCCAGCATGCCCGCGACATTGGCCGCGTACTGGTAGTGGATGAGAGCCGCCGGACCGGTGGCCTGGCCGAGGAGATCTTCACCGTGATCGAAGAAGAAGCCGGCCATGGTATTCGCAAGGCCCGGGTCTGCGGTGACGACAGCTATATCCCGTTGGGTGATGCTGCCAATCGAGTGCTGATGCAGGAATCTGACGTCCTGGCTGGCGCCAGAGCCCTGCTCGCGGGAGAATAGGCGGGCCCTGGGCGGCCACCGGCCACCATTCACGCGCGGAGAACGAACTCATGCTGGAGATTCGCGAGGAAGAACCCGGAGACGTCAATGCCCTGGACCGGGTCCACCGGGCCGCCTTTCGCCGCGAGGCGGAGGGCGATCTGATTCGCCAGCTGCGGGAAGACTCGCAACTGGCGATCAGCCTGGTGGCCACGGTGAGTGAGCACCCGGTTGGCCACATCGCCTTCTCCCCGGTCACTCCGGCAGGCACCGGTGCGACGCCCCTGGCTCTGGGTCCGGTGGGCGTTGACCCGGAGCACGAACGTCGCGGCATTGCCTCGCGACTGGTTCAGGCCGGTCTGGACAAGGCCCGGGAAATGGGCACGCCCTGGATCGCGGTTCTGGGCGACCCGCAGTTCTATGGACGCTTCGGCTTTGAGCCGGCCTCAACACTGGACCTCAAGGGCGAATTCGGCGACAGCGAGGCTTTCCGCGTACTGATTCTGGATGATGCCGGCAAACCACCGGCTGGCAGCTTGATCCAGTACCACCCTGCCTTCCAGTCACTGGACTGATCCCCTGAGCCGGGCAACGACGTATCAAGGCAGCGGCCAAACCACATCTGCCACTCGTGACAATCGTCACTGGCGGATGCCGTTCGTCCTGCGCAAAATAGGCTTCAGCCTATAACAGCGGGGGAGCAAAGCATGGCGGCGAATCACCAACGTTTTGAAAGTCTGGATGTGCTGCGGGGCATCGCCATCCTGGGCATATTGGTGATGAACATCCAGTCCTTTTCCATGCCCTGGCCCGCCTACGCCAATCCCCATGCCTTTGGTTCCCTGGAGGGAATACACGGCTGGGTTTCCACCGTCAGTCACCTGTTCTTCGACACCAAGTTCTACAGCCTGTTTGCCCTGCTCTTCGGTGCGGGTATCGCACTGATGGCAGAGAAGGCCGTGGCAGCCGCTCGCAGCGGCGCGGCCGTCCATTACCGGCGCATGCTGTTTCTGGCCGTGGTGGGACTGCTCCATGGTTTTCTTCTCTGGTATGGCGATATACTTTTCATGTACGCGGTCTGTGGCAGCTTTGCCTGGCTACTCCGCAATCGTCAGCCACTCACACAGATTCTGATCGGCGCCGGCTTCATTCTCTTCGCCCTGGGCCTGTCCCTGCTGTATGGCTGGAGCATGCAATTCTGGCCAGAAGAAGTATTGGCCGAGATGTCGGCAATCTGGCAAGAAGGCTCGCCGGCGGTACAGGCGGATATTGTGGCCATGAGCGGCCCGTGGTTGCAGCAGTTACCGGCCAGGGCGGAGATCTATCTGCAGGTCATCACCTTTGGACTGGTTTTCAATGTCTTCTGGCATGCCACCGGCCTGATGCTGATCGGGATGGCTCTCTACCGTCTCGGAATCGTTACCGCACAACGCTCGACCGCTTTCTATCTCCGGCTTGCC